>JAURGC010000031.1 GCA_030833985.1 Algoriphagus sp.
AGGAAATGCTTCTGACATCCTCATGAACCTTCCCTCTGTAGCAGTAGATTCGGAAGGAAATGTTCGGTTAAGAGGCTCGGCCAATGTACGCATCCTCATCGACGGCAAGCCTTCTGGATTGGTAAGCTTTAAGGGTAGTAGCGGCCTTCGGCAGTTGCCTGCCAACTTGGTAGAACGGGTAGAAGTGATCACAAACCCTTCAGCACGGTACGAAGCGGAGGGAATGGCTGGAGTCATCAATATCATCCTTAAAAAGGATGAGAAACAGGGATTTAATGGTTCGGGAGAAGTAATCGCCGGGTCACCATTAAATCTTGGAGTTACCGCTAATTTAAATTATCGAAAAAATCGAATCAATTGGTTCGTCAATTACGGGATTGCAAAAAGAAATAGTCCAGGACGTAGGGAATTATACCAGGAAGTATACCAGCCAGATGGCAGCACCCTACTTCTCCAACAAAACGCCACCAGCCTTGTAAATAGCCTAAATAATAGCCTGAGGGCTGGATTAGATTATTTTTTTAGTGAGCAAAGCATTCTTACGGCCTCTTATGTTTGGCGAAGAAGTGACGCTCATCGAATTACCGACATCCGTTACCAAGATTATTTCAATACATTGGACAATTACTTGGGCTATTCATTACGGAGGCAAGATGAAACCGAGGATGAGCCCAACAAAGAAGCGATATTAAATTTCAAAAAAAGATTTGAACGAAAAGGGCATGAGCTAAATGCCTCCTTTACCTACCTTAATTATTGGGAGCGATCCGACCAGCTCTTCACAGAAAACTCTTTTTCAATTGCAGGCAAAGCTTTACCCAATAGGGCTCTAACCCAAACTTCTTTAAATGATGAATATGAAAACCAATACCTACTTCAAGTAGATTACACGCAACCATTTGGAAGTAAAGGCAAGCTCGAAACAGGTGTCCGAACTAGCTTTCGAGAAATGGAAAACGATTACTTAGTCCAAGAACTGCAAGAGTCGGGAGGCTACCAAACCGTGAATGGACTAGATAACGTTTTTCTTTATGATGAAAACATCTTGGCTACCTATGCAATCCTTGGAAATGAGAAAGATAAATGGAGCTACCAGGCTGGGGTAAGGGCTGAGTATACTGCCATCGAAACCCAGCTTGTAGAAACGAGGGAGTCTAACCCTAGAAACTATGCTAACCTCTTTCCCAGTGGACACCTAAATTTTAAGGCCAATGCAAAAAACGCCTTGCAACTGAGCTACAGTCGACGCATTCGCCGCCCAGTATACAATGACTTAAGCCCTTATGTTACATTTTCTGATCAGCGCAACTTTTTTTCTGGCAATCCAAACCTAGATCCAGAGTTTACTGATTCGTATGAGCTAGGTCATATTCTCTATGGAGAAAAAAGCACCTTATTTTCAACGATCTATTACAGAAACACGAAGGAAAAGATCCAACGCATCCGTACGGTAGGTGAAAATGGTTTCTCTGTCACGGCCCCCTACAACTTGGTTGGGGAGGAATCTTATGGACTGGAATTTAGTGGGGACTATGTGGCTACCACCTGGTGGAAGCTAGACTTCAATGCAAATTTCTTTTTTGCTCAGGTAGATGGAAGTAACCTCAACCAAAATTTTCAAGCGACCACTACCTCCATGCTCTTTCGCCAAAGTTCCCGAATATCCCTTCCAAAAAACTGGGATTTTCAATTACGAGGTAATTTTGAAGCTAGGAGGAGAATTGCTCAAGGTATCCAAAAGGGTATATTTTTCCTAGACCTTTCCGCAAGCAAAAAGATTTTAAACCAAAGAGGAACTTTGATTCTAACCGTTTCTGACCTGCTTAATTCCAGAATCAATCGAGACCTCACCGAAGGAGATAATTTCTTTACCGAGAGTGAGTCACAAATGGTTCAACGCCAAATGAATCTCACATTTAACTACCGAATCAAACCGTAAACTTCTGTCAAATTTTAGTGCCCATGCGTTTTTTTATTCTCCTTTTCTATTTTTTACTAGTTTTAACCGCTCCAGTAGTAGCACAAAAAATCAATGGAAATTACCGACTTAACATCCAAAAAGCGAGTAGTCCAATTTCTATCGACGGGCTAATGGATGAACAGGCTTGGCAAGAAGCAGCTGTAGCTAGTAACTTTTTTATGATCACCCCGATGGATACGAGTTTCTCCAAGGTGAAGACTGAGGTACGGATGAGTTACGATGAGGAGCAGCTCTACATTTATGTGATCAACTACCATGCGAGTGAGGGCCCCTACATGGTGGAATCCCTTCGACGGGATTTCAGTTTCGGGAAGAATGACAACTTCATTTTCTTTATGGACCCCTTTGACGACCTCACCAACGGGTTCTCTTTTGGTGCGAATGCAGCTGGCGCCCAATGGGATGGGCAGATGTCCAACGGTACTACTCTAGACTTGAGCTGGGATAACAAGTGGGTATCGAAAGTCAAGAATTATTCCGATCGTTGGGTTTTTGAGGCAGCAATTCCCTTCAAATCCATTCGCTACAAGAAAGGCATACGAGAGTGGGGCATCAACTTTTCGCGCCTTGACCTCAAAACAACTGAAAAATCTGGCTGGGCTCCAGTACCGCGACAATTTCCTTCTTCCACACTTGCCTATACAGGCACCTTGGTCTGGGACAGTCCTCCACCTGATCCAGGAGCAAATATTTCCCTTATCCCCTACTCGCTGGGAGGCTTTAGCAAAAATGGAGAATCAGGGGAAAAGGCGAATTACAAACGTGAAATTGGTTTGGACGCCAAGGTTTCGCTTACCTCTTCACTAAATTTGGATTTAACGGTAAATCCTGACTTCTCTCAGGTGGAAGTAGATCGGCAGGTGACCAATCTCGATCGATTTGAATTGTTTTTTCCCGAGCGTAGACAGTTTTTCTTAGAAAATGGGGACCTATTTGGAAGTTATGGCTACAGTACACTACGGCCTTTTTTCTCCCGTAGAATTGGACTCAATGCCCCCATTGAATTTGGTGCAAGACTGAGTGGGAAGCTAAACAAGGATTGGCGCATTGGAGCCCTCAACATGCAGACAGGAGCCGTGGAAGAAACAGGACTTCCTGCACAAAACTTCTCAGTGGTATCCTTGCAGCGGCAGGTGGGAGCAAGATCTACTATTGGCGCATTGGTAGTCAATAAGCAATCCCTAAATTACGACCCCTCCTTAACCCCCGAAAATCAAACCCGCTACACGGAATTCAATCGAAATTTGGGCTTAGAATACAATCTTGCTTCTGCCAACAATCTGTGGACCGGAAAGGCGATGGTGCTCCAGTCCTTTGGCCCTGAAGCTGTGGGAAGAGGGATTGCGCACGCTGCCAACTTGAAATATGCTAGCGGCAACCTGACTTGGAACTGGCAGCATGAGTATGTATCGGAAAATTATACTGCAGAGGTAGGCTTTGTGCCGCGCACCGCATTTTATAAGATGAGCCCATCTATTGGCTACCGTTGGTTTCCAAAAAGTGCTCTGATCTTGAGCCACGGCCCAGAATTGAATTCCATTCGTTATTTTTCACTCAAGGGAACTCAAACGGACAATACGACCTATGCTACCTACAGCATCAGGTTTCGAAGTCAAAGCAACCTATTGGTTTGGGGATCCCATGACTTTGTGCAATTGCAGCGCCCTTTTGACCCGACCAACTTTTCCGGAAAAACCCTAGAAACGGGTACTGAACACCAGTGGTCCGCGGTTGGATTGGAATACAGCTCCAAGCCTCAAAGTGTCTTTACTTATGCCTTTAGCGGCCGAATTGGTGGGTATTATGCAGATGGGAAGCGATTTAACCTGACGACTGACTTGGGCTATCGCTTTCAACCTTACGTAAGTTTGGCACTCAGTAGCAATTATAATTCTATTGGCCTTCCTGCACCTTGGGGACAAACTCAATTTTGGTTAATCGGTCCTCGGGTAGATGTAACGCTGACCAACACCGTCTTCTTTACCACTTTTGTCCAGTACAACGAGCAGATCAAGAACATCAATCTGAATACTCGCTTTCAATGGCGGTTTAAGCCAGCTTCAGACCTTTTTTTGGTGTATACCGACAACTACCTTCCTGCGCCTTTCTTGATGAAAAACAGATCCCTAGTCTTGAAATTCACCTACTGGTGGAATCCATGAGTTAATCGATCGAAATAGTTAGGAAAGTAGCTACTCCAAACAGCGGCCTCGCTCTGAGGAATTGGCCATTTTCAAAGCCAGCAGCAAATTCTACCCTGAAAATCCGGAAGAGGTTATCTAGCGAATAGCCAATTTCGGTGTAATGCGGTGAATTTTGGGTTTTTAGGTAGTTGACAAAAATATTTTCCCGTACTCCCGAGAAGCGAAGCATAGGGAGCTGCGTAAAGATAAATTTACGGAATTGGTAGTGGGCGATGCTGGAAACATAGGATCCGGAAGTGCTATAGCGATAATAGTCCATCACCCGGTAGTTGGATGCTGCCCCCATAGAAGAGAAAAGCGTTCGGTTGCCTCCAAAATGTATGTAGTCTTGAAAAAATACCTGCCGATTGTTGAGAAATGTTCCTGCAGTAACGTTGAATTCCAGCTTACCGCTCACCCCAAAAGAAAAGTCATGCTTTAGGGAAATTTCCAGCTGATCGAAGTCTGCGGCCAATCTTGAAGTATTGCCAAGTGCCAAGGCCTTCTGGTAGGTAAACGTAAGCAAAGGAGCGCGCTCAAAGTTTGGGATTTTCCGTCCATTCCGTATCGAATAAGTTAATCCAGGTCTCCAATCTAGTGTCGCTTTAAATTTGGTTGCCTGGTGATTGGAAAACGTTTCCTCTCCAACTTCCACATTACTGGGTCTATTGGAGGAATAGTTTCGTTCGGAATTTTTTGAAAAATTAAAATCTGTCGTGTTTTCAAGGTTCCTTCGGTTTGCCCAAGAAAAGGTTAACTGATAGTTCAATGCCGGGGACCTGCGCTGCCCCCAAGTGGCTTGGGCAAAATCTTGTTCGTACAATTTTAGGTAGTTCCTTTTCGCGAAAAGCGAGTAGACTGCATTGACTTGCTCTTGGATTGGATTTTCTGAATTAAACTGGTAGGCAAAACGCCCAGCAGAAAGGTCCCAATTGGAGCCAGAAGTAGGTTTCACGATAGCTCTTCGGACCTTGATCCTCCCGTAAAGCCTGTCACTAGAAAATCCATAGCGGAATTCGGGATCGATTCGAAATACCTTCCGAATGCTGTTGATTGAATCTGGAAGTTTAATTTCATTCACCTTCCGGTAATAAAATCCCATACCTACTTTCCAGCCCTCGACCGAATTAAATGAAAATTTGGTCAAGTTTTCTGGAAATCCTATAGATTTCCCCTTTCCAAAGTTGTACCGCCCTCCCAAGAATAGGTCCTGAGGCTTGAATTTGGTCCTTGCCTTTTTTGCGATAGAATCCACTTCGCTTTTTTTGGCAGCTTCGATGATTGCCAAGCTGTCGTCACGCTTATAGCCTTCGATCTCCTTCAAACTTAATGGAACAGGTCGAATGCTGTCCCAGTAGGCAAGGTCACGTTTCCTCGCGAGGGTATCTATCTCGTAGTTTCGTTCCACTACCACCCCTTTTTTCTCTTCCACTTGCCGCTCCTTAAAAACTTCCTTCTCGTATTGATTGAGTAGTTTCCGGTACTCCTTCTGTGTTTTTGGCTGTTCGCTAGCCAGCTGCTCTAGAGTAGATGCCGACTTTGAAAATTTCTGGGTGTTAATTGGTGCTTGCTGAATTTTTTCATCTACCAGTTCGGGCTTATGCGAAAGATCGGGGTTGAGTTTGATGTCGTAATCCCGGGTAGATACATAGTAGTTGAACTGCCCTGCAAAGCCAAAAACCTTGCCTCCAAAAACATACTGTTGTGTCAACGGCATCCAAACATTGGGAGCAATAAGCGAATAATTTTGTCGGATATCGACCTGAAATCCCAGAACTGAAGTTCTCAAGTTCAAGCTATGGATCGCCCACAGGTCGTCGATGATGTAGATAAACCCTTCAAAAACCCGCTCACCTCGAGATCTAGGCGTGACCTTTATTTTATTGACGAGCACATTTTGGTCAAAAAAGCTCCCTTGGAAGGTAAACTGATAGTAGATGAAGGCAGATTTGGAAAGTGGTGACACCACCTCATTAACTTGATCTTGGTAAAAGGAAGTTTGGATGTAGCGCGCAGGAGAAGTACCCTGATTGTCCCCATTGGTCCGGATGGAGATCACCTTCTCTTCTACTTTATTGGGCAGCGTAAAGGTAATCCGTGATACGGCCTCGGAGGTATACGCTTCGTTAAGTTTGAGTCCTTCCTCGGCTAGCTTCTTTTTTAGAAAAAAGGGAGCATCGGTCAACTGACCTGATCCTTTGAGATACACCGTCATTGCGTAGCGCTGCAGCTGTAGTCGGTGGTAGGTTGACTTGGAGATAGCCTTTCGCATGATCGTCAGTGCAGGGTCTTCTGCGCCTGCTTGTACTTCTACTTGGCTGAGGTTAATCACCTGAGATGCCAATGAAAAATTAAGGGTAACCCAATCTGATTTGATTTCTACGGTGCGGATTTGCGATGCATAGCCAAGGTATTGAACTACAACATCGTAGAGACCTGGGGCAAGTTTAAATTCGTAGCTCCCGCTTTCATTGGTGGGTACCCCATCTTGCAGATTCCGAATATATACGGACGCAAAAGCGAGCGGCTCACCAGTTTCAGTAGTCACTACCCCTTTGATTCCTTGACCTTGCACGAGGTGGAAGGAACTCAAAAAAAATAGTACTAAATAAAAGAAGTAATTTCTGCGCATAAACTAGTTTGTCCCAGAAAGGTAAGGATGCAAAACTGAACGAAGAGAATAGGTAAGAAGTTTTAACAAAAGTAAAGTATGATATTCACTCAATTAGGACGGTGGCTCAAAATGCCTTATCACCCCCAAGGATTGGCAGTCAACGGCTGACGGCCAACGGTCCAAAGCTCATTTAACAGAACTTCAAAACTTACTTTCATAAGTGAAAAAGTCGCTAATCACAAAAGTGGATAGGAAAGGGTGTGATTTTTAACAACTTTCCCTTATAAAAAAGTGAAGCACTAGCGACTTTTCGAGATACTGAATACTTCCAAACTTGAATTATTCTTTGCAAAAATCAACCATTTATTGGTTCCAACGGTCACCTCTCTAATTTGCTTCACATCCCCTTTTATTTTCAAGGAACTTTCCTTGAAAGTCTTGAAGGATCCAGTTGCATCTCCTTTAAGAATAAGGCCCCAATTCCCCTGGTACGAACCAAAATAAGAAGCCACAGCGGTAGTATTTCCCCCTAAAACTAGATCTAAAAATCCATCTTGATCTATATCCTCAACAGCAATATCCTCTATGGGTGAAAATTGTGCTTCAATAGGTAGCGCCTTTGCAATGAAATTTTTACCTTTTTGGTTGTATAACACCAAAGATTCAAATTGATGGGACTTCAAATAAGGAGCCTCTTTGATTTGGAATTTAGCGAATACTTCATCGACAGTTTTACCTGCAAAATCATTGTAGCGGACAAAGTCTTTTTTTAGAATAGGAATTTGTTTCACTAGTTCATCTTTTGTGGCTACCGTAAAATACTTCCCATCCACAGGATAAGAGACGATTTGTTCCACACTTCCATTTTTATCAAAATCGGCCAGATTCATTTTTATAGGAAACTCCTTGGTAGGTTTCATTCTATGGTTCAATCCTAAATTACCAACTACCACATCGGGGAACCCATCTTGATTAAAATCTTCTATCGCAATTGAGTTCCACCAACCATTCGTATTATCCATACCAAAACTTACGGTTTCATCCACAAGCTTTCCGTTTTTATTTAAAAAAATAGTGATTGGCATCCATTCTCCGATGACAATTAAATCTTGAGTACCATCTGCGTCAATATCTGACCAAGCAGCATCTTTGACCAGCCCAAGGTGCACCAATTTTGGGGCAATTTGATGGGTAATATCTTGATATCGATTATTCCCCAGGTTTTTTAATAAATAACTCCGAGGAATTTGTCCATATTTCCCAGCAACATTCCTTCCTCCAACCATCAAATCTTCTAATCCATCCTGATCAAAATCATGCGCTAAAAGTACTGAGACCTGTGCGTTTTTTTCCAATGGAAGACTGATATGTTCCTTAAACTCTCCTCTTCCGTTATTCAAATAAATTTTGGATAGCCCCAACTCCTCCTTGGAATTCACCCTATTCCCCCCTCTTCCAATTACTAGATCTAGAAATCCATCTTGATTGCTGTCAAAAAAAATAGCTTCAGTATCTTCAAATGGGGCATCCATTTCAAAAATTGCTTGCTTGGACTTTTCAAATTTCCCTTCCTTCATTTGGATAAATAAAGTTCCTGCTTGTCCAGCTGCGCCTCCAACATAAAGATCTTCTCTCCCATCACCATTTACATCGCCTACTGCTAAGGCTGGCCCTTCTTGTGAAAGCCTGTGAGGAAGGAGTGATTCGAAATTGAAGTCATTGAAATTATCTTCAAAATGTTCAAAATCTAATCCAGATAAGCTATTTTCCACCACTTTCAAGAATGATTCTTTAGCTTGTACCAAAAAACTAGGAATAGCTTTTGCCTCTGATTCATCCACCGTAAGGGTTTGGTTGACCTGAACGTTTGTCAATTTTTCAACTTTCCCGCTTGGCCAAATTATTTTAAGAGAATCTATTCTAGTCATTTCTCCTAATCCTAGAAGAATCTCAGGAGCTGTTGAAGATTGAAAACCACGACTCGTGAAGTTTTCTTGAATAATTTGCCCCTTATTCCCAAAGGCTTCAACCCGACTCCCAATCCCAAATTTATTCGCATTAATGCCTTTGAATCTAACTTTTAAAAATTTGTTTTTTGATTGATCCAGTTGTTGCGCTTGCTGGTTCTCTAAAATTTCTGCTGAAGCATTGATATTGTTAATAATTAAATCTAAATCCCCATCATTATCTAAATCAGCATAGGCCGCCCCATTAGAGATGCTTTTCTTCGGGATATTCCAGGTTGAACTTACGTCTTGAAATGTCAAGTCTTTATTATTTCGAAAGAAAAAATTGGCAACATCTCCATCAGGCATTTCTGAGGCCAACTCTAGATCAGTAATATCAGCGTTATTCTGTAGACCATTTTCCAGATTGGGATTGGTCACAAAGTTCATGTAATCCAAATCATTTGGCCTTCGGACAATCCCATTGGAAATGAAAATATCTTTCCAGCCATCGTTGTCGTAATCGGCTACTAACACTCCCCAACTCCAATCTGTAGCTGAAATACCAGAAAGTTGAGCAATCTCTGAAAAGGAGCCATTCCCGTTATTTAATTGGAAACAGTTTCTGGAAAATTGCCTTTCAAATCCATAATTCAACTTTTGTTGGAGATTTTCTTCCGTATCCTCCCCTTGTGATAATTTTTGAATAGTCTCGTCCTTTGCCAACATGTCTAGCGAAATAAAATCTACCCAGCCATCATTATTTAAATCAGCAAAATCGCTACCCATGGAGAATCTACTGCTGTAATTTAGGGATGAAGCCGTTTGATCTTGGAAAGTCCCATCTGATTGATTGAGGTAGAGGTAATCGTTTTCATTAAAGTCATTGGACACATACATATCAGGCCAGCCATCGTTGTTCAAATCTGAAACACCAATCCCTAGTCCGTAACCTAGTTGACTTGAATATAGCCTGGCCTCCTTCGTAATATCTTGAAATTTTAATTCCCCTTTTTCACTATTGTTTTTGAACAATCGATCTCCTGCTAAGCCATCATCCAAATAGCGTAAAGATGCTCTTCCAAAGCTATTTTCGGTATGAACAGCATGGTTGAGTAAGTACATATCTAAGTCTCCATCTCTATCGTAATCAAAAAATGTGGCCTGCGTACTGAAGCCCTGAAAATCCAACCCATATGCTCCCCCTTTTTCACTAAAAGTCAGATCTCCATTATTTATATAAAGCTCGTTTTTACCTGTAATGCCTTTGAAATTCCCCAGCCTACAAACGTAAATATCAAGCAATCCATCCCCATTGATATCAACCATGCTAACGCCTGTTTTCCAAGGGCCTAGAGATTGCAAACCAGATTTCTCTGAAATATCTTCAAAAGCCATATTTCCTTTATTTAGGAATAATTTATTTGGCCCTTGGTTCGAAGAAAAGTAAATATCAATAAGCCCGTCGTTATTGATATCGCCAACAGATACCCCTGCACCATTGTAAAAATAAAGGTACTCGATGATGTTAAACTCTTCAGTTTCCGTTAGCAAATTAATGAAGTCAATCCCCGTCTGTTGAGAAGAAAGGCTTACAAAAAGTGTATTATCTTGATTTAAATCTGAATTTTTAGAGCACGAACAAAAAATGAATAAAAACAGAAACCAAAACCTAGTTACCCCGAGTTTCATTTTAAGTATCCAAATTGGACCATTTTGATAGCAACAAATTCAATTCACTGATTTTTGTTCTTGACTTTTTTCAAATTCCTCTTTAAGTCGCTTTTCAACTTTCATATCAGTAAAAATGGCTTGCACAAACTGATCGTCTTTTATAAAAAGATTAATTCTACGCTTACCATCCATTTTATAGTAAACCTTTCCTTGGTACGGATGATTAATTACTTTAAAATCATCGCCATAGATCGATTTATAAGTCTCTAATATTTTTGGAAATAATGCAATGGCAGAAAATTCCTTGTTCCAGGGTGCCCACGATTCATAAGTATAGGTTACAGGCATTTCATAAATTTTCTTATCGATAAATGTGGGGTAAAATCGCATGCTTACGTCCCCATCAAAGGACCCTTTAATTTTATGCTCTACACTAGTCGATCCTCCAGGCCCCTGGGTAATCATTTTTTGACTATTCAATTCTGTACAATGATCAAAAAAATCTTTTTGAGGCATCCCTATAAAAAAGCCTAAGAAAAGACTATCTGTTTTCACAAAATCATTTTCCGGTGAATAAAATCCAGGAGAATTGCATCCTTGGATTGTAAAACAAAGAACCACTAGAGCGAGAATTGGGAGGAAAATACGCATACTAATTTTTTATTTTAACTGACGAAAGTTACTAATTCTTTAATAAAGTTCCTTTAAAAAGACTTTATACCTAAAGGTTGGTTCCCTTTAAATTTGGGAGTTAATAAGGTTTCCTACTTTAAAAAACCACGATTGGATTTAAAAATTTTTAAAATAAAAAAGCGGGCTGTCAAAGACAACCCGCTTTTATTTTAGAATTCAAAATTAATTAATTGTAACCTGGATTCTGTTTCAAATTTGTATTAGCAAGAAGCTGTGGTTGAGGAATTGGGAAAATTTCCAAGAAGCTTCCCGGTGCATGAACCTTTTTAGGTCTATTCATTCCTTCAAACGGCCACCATGCATCTCCATATTTTTTGAAGCGGATTAGGTCTTGTCTTCTTGTCATCTCCACATACATTTCTCTACCTCTTTCAGCTAATAAATCATCGGCAGTTAAAGTAGTGAATGGTGTGAGGTTACCTGCTCTTGCGCGGATTTGATTTACTAAAGCCACGGCATCAGCAGTCTTTCCTAACCTAAAATTAGCTTCAGCAAGAGAAAGAATAACATCTGAAAGTCTAAATACAACAAAGTCATTACTCATGTTTTGTGTACCCCCTTTTTCAAATTCATACTTAGCAATTCTAGCCCCTGCTTGTCTTAACCCTCCTGGAGAAATTTCGTTGAGGAAAGGCATAAAAGTCAAAGGAGGTCCATTAGGGTCACCCTTTAATCCAGTTGGATCTGTAACTTCGACACCTGGATCTTCTAAAACAGATCCATCAGCTTTTTTCTGTGGACCAACTAAGAAATTAGATAATCTGCCATCAATGGTTCCTGTAGACTGCTCTAAAGCCAAACCCTTCCAAACTGGTCCTTGAGTACCTGGGTTTTTAGTAGGATCGATGTAAGAATTATAAAACTCTTCCACAGTTTGATACCCATTCCAAGGCTGATTAGTAAGATTAAAGGTAGCCTGACTCACAATGTGAAGCGTCATCTGAACCCAGTTAAAACCACCAGCAAAAACCTTGTCGTAAGGATATACGAAAATGTTCTCTGGAGATCCAGAGTTATTGATTGCAAAATTTGCCTGGTATGAAGGGTTCAATGTGTAAGGACCAGTATTGATAATCGTAGAAGCATCCGCTGCAGCTAGAGCCCACTGAGGGGTACCAGTATACACTTCAGCATTCAAATACATTTTCATTCTGATCGTTAATGCACTCCATTTGGTCATTCTACCATAAGTAGTACCATCCTTTTTAGTTGGAAGCAAAGGAATAATTTCATCTAATTCTTTCAAAATGAAATCATAAACTTCTTTTCTTGAACTATTACCTGGTTTTTCAGTCGAGGTAAAGTCAGTTACAATTGGAACATTTCCAAAAGCATCCATTGCCCAATAGTAGTACAAAGCTCTCAATGCTCTAAGCTCTGCGATGTATGCAGGAGAATTTGCATTATTAAGCTGCTCGAAAGAATAGATCAATCTATTGCAGGTATTGATACCTCCAAAAAGGAAATTCCAGGTGTTATTTAAAAATGGATTATCCTTTTGAAATTCATGTTGGTGCAATTGCAAAAGAACACCACCGTCAAACCAGTCTCCACCTTTATGAGATACTACTATTTCATCAGATGCAATTTCATTGATTGACCAAAGGCCGGAATGATTTCCTAATCCCCCTAAAGAGGAATACGCTCCTCCAAGTGCTGAAATAAATTCTTCATCTGTTTTGAAGAAGTTCTCTGAGGTAATCTGGCTATATACCTCCTCCTCCAAATCAACGCAAGACGAAGCAAAATAAGTCAGTCCTAGGCCAATCAAGAAGTATTTAAAATTTATCGTTTTTTTCATGATTTTTTATGTTTTAGCTTAGAAACTTAAGTTTAGTCCTAGAGTAGTAATTGTAGTAGTAAAATAAGTTGCTCTACGCTCTATACCAGGTGCAAGTGGATCCCCGTTTTCTGGATCCTGGTATCTTACTGAAGGATCTACACCAGTGTATCCTGTAAACATGAATGGCGTTTGTACAGAGAGGAATGTTCTAATCTTACCTATAGATTTGCCTTGTTTAACGTTAAAATTGTATGCAATTGTAGCATTATCCAAGATCATAAAATCTGCTTTTTCTACGTGGCTACTGTTATATTCTGCCTTTTTAATGTTTGGATCAAAATATTTAGTTTTCACAACGTTCCAGTTTTGAACTGTAGTACTTTCAGTGTTCTCATAGAAACCTCTGTAGCTATTGATCAAAGAGTGACCAAGTGAACCTCTAAAGAAGAAATTTAAATCCCAATTCTTGTAACTGAAATTGTTATTGATACCAAAGTTCACTGTTGGATATGCAGTACCCAATTGAGCTCTGTCCTCGTCGCAATTACAGTAAACAGGATTTCCATTGGCATCCTTAGCTGTACCATTGATTACTTTCATAATTGGTGCCCCTTTTTCATCAACACCTGTCTGAATTGGACCCCAAATTTGTCCCAATGGACCATTCTCCTGAACTCTGATCAACTGCGTAAGGTTTTGTCCTGGAGAACCGAAGTTAGAACGGTAGTTAACTGCTCCAAAGGATAAATCACCTGCTGACAAACTTCTAAGGTTAGTAGCTATTGTCGAGAAGTTAACACCGACATTCCATTTGAAATCGGTTTTTTGAATCGCCTTGTAGTTCAACAAAACTTCAAGACCTGAGTTTTCAACTTCACCAATATTTAGAAGTGTAGTTGGGAAAAGATTTGGTGGAACAGGCACGTTAATTGGTAAAATCATTCCACTTGTTACTCTTGTGAAATAATCAATTGTACCATCCAACCTATTGTTGAAAGCAACAAAATCTAAACCAACGTTGAATTCATCTTTAGTTTCCCAAGACAAATCTGGGTTGTTATTCGATACTGGTCCATAAGATGGAACAAAACTTCCATTGTAAAAGAAGTTACCCTGACGGCCATATCTTAGTAATGAAATGTAAGATTCGCCAGGCTGAGTACCTGTTCTACCATAACTTGCTCTTAATTTCATTGCATTTACTCCAGTAATGTCAACCAAATTAGCAAGGTTTACACCCGCACTAACTGCAGGGAACAATCCCCATTTGTTGTTCTCACCGAATCTTGTGGAACCCTCGTAACGAGAGCTAAGTGATAACAAATAAGTGTCATCGATATTGAAATTAGCACGTCCGAAGAAAGCGACTAATTTGTTTTCTGTAGCATAGCTGTACACAGTTGCTAAACCATTTGCAAAATCAAGAGCTGCGCCCAAGTTGTTGTAGGTGAATGCATCTGTTAAGAAATTACCCGCTTGCGTATAATCACCCTGGTAGAAGAACTCTTGGTAAGAATATCCACCTAGGAATGAAATAGCTGCTTTTCCTATCGTTTTATCGTAGTTTACAGTGGTCTCAAACAATTCATTCAATGTCTCATTGTTCTGAACAGTAGCAAGGCCTTTTCTTCCGAATCCTCCTCCAAATTTTGCAGTTTTAGGAGAATAAGAACCATTGAAGAAATTTTCTCTCTGGCTAGAATAAAAAACTGCAGCCTTAAAGTTGTTGGTGAAGTTGTATTCACCACGAATACTAGCTAACAACCTACCCTCACGACCATCATTGATGTTTTGCTCTGCGATAGATACTGGATTGAACCAATCAAAAATATCTCGTTCAGAGTAGCCACCGAAATTCGGAGACTGTGGATTTGGATCATAAATTGGTAGCGTTGGATTGGTAATGATCGCATATCTAAATGAGTTATCGTTACCAAATTTTCTATCCGCTGTAGTGTTAGAAATATTAACTGAGAACAAAGCTTTGTCGTTCAATGCTCTTTGAGTAAGGTTCAATCTAGCATTCAATTGATCAAAACCAGAGTTTATACCAACGCCATCTACATTTCGGGAGTTTAAGGAAACTCGATAACTAGTACCTTCATTTCCACCACTGATAGATAGGTTGTTCACAAAACTTACTCCTGTTTTTGTAACTGCATCAAACCAATCTGTATTTGAACCAAGATCATTTGATCCAGGCAACGCTCTATATTCGTCAGCAGTCATTACATTAATAGTACGAGCAACAGTTTCTGTCGCAGCAGTACCGCTGTATTCAACTACCGCTTTACCCTTTTTTCCTGATTTTGTAGTTACCAAAATAACTCCAGAAGAACCTCTAGTTCCATAAATTGCAGCTGCAGATCCATCTTTCAATACATCCATTGATTCGATATCGTTTGGATCGACTGTATTCAAAGAAGCTCCAATCACCCCATCAATTACAATTAGAGGCTCAGCATTAGCTCCAAATGAAGAAATTCCTCGAAGTCGAATGTTAAATCCGCCATTAGGATTCCCTCCTGGTCTTGAAATATTCAAACCAGCAACCTTTCCTTGAAGCAATTGGGAAGCACTATTAACCGTACCTTTGTTAAAATCTTCCGATTTAATACTTGCAACAGCACTTGTGATTTCTTTCTTTTCTTGAGTACCGTATCCTACTACGACTACTTCATTGAGTCCTTGGATAGACTCAGAAAGATTAATATTTATTGATGTTCTGGTGCCTACAATTTCTTCAACTGTGGTGTATCCAATGAAGGAAAATACCAAAACATCAGTGGAACTGGCTTCAATGGAATAATTTCCATCTAAATCAGTGACCATTCCACGGCTGGTTCCTTTTACTAAAACACTAGCACCAGGAATTCCTTCGCCTGTACCAGCATCCGTAACCTTACCTGTTATTCTCGCTTGCTGAGCATTAGCAGAAAAACCTATGCTAAAGACTAACAAAGAGAAAAAACACAAAATTAGTAGTCGTTGTTTTTTCATTTGTATTGGGATTGAGTTTAAACTTGACCTCGAAAATTAATAATTATTTAATTTTTTAACACTATTTAATAATTAATTTTTAATGTAATTTTTTTAATTTAGTATAAAAATTATGTTATTTTTAAAATTGGAAAATTTTATTTGGCACCCCCCTTTTTTGTACCTTCTAACCGAAAGGCTGAATTTATCGGAATTACTCCCGATAATCTGTAAGATGACCACCTCCCTTTTGGACAGCGCTGAAAAAGAGAATAGGCTGATTTAGGAGCAAAATCCTTTCCTACCTTAAATATGCATTTAGTTAATAGCTTCAAAAAATTATATTTTGGAGGAATTTTAAGTAAATACAATTCTTTTTTTTACTCTTGTCTTGTGAAAAAACAGCACCTATTTTTCTTCTTTTTTTACCTTCTTTTCTCCTGCAAGCAGGAGAACTCCCAACCCATATTCTCCCTGCTTTCAGAAAGACAAACTGGCGTTTCCTTTCGCAATGATCTGGTTTACACTGAAAAAATAAATCCCTACACCTTCCGTAATTTTTACAATGGCTCAGGAGTAGCAATTGGAGATATCAACCAAGATAGCTTACCTGATATATTTTTCGCTGGAAACCAACAAAGCAACCGCCTTTACCTCAACACTGGCGAACTCAAATTCGAAGACATCACTGGTAAGGCAGGTCTAAATTCTGAGGGTTCCTGGACAACTGGAGTCAGCATGGCTGATGTGAACGGGGATGGGCTTCTGGATATTTACGTTTGCAAATCTGGACCCATGCAAGGGACACACAGGCATAACGAACTCTTTATTAATAACGGAGATCTGACTTTCACCGAAAAGTCCAAGGAATTTGGATTGGCCGAAATAGGCCTCAGCCAGCATGCCGTGTTTTTTGATTACGACAAAGATGGAGATTTGGATATGTACCTCTTAAGTAATTCTGGACGATCTATTGGACTCAATGACCTCAGATTAGGTCAACGAGAAATTCGAGATCTCGAGGGGGGAAACAAACTTTTCCGCAATGAGGGAAATCGATTCTCAGATGTCTCCCAAGAGGCGGGCATCTATGGAAGTGCGATTGGCTATGGACTCGGGGTGACCGTAGCTGACCTCAACCAGGATAGCTGGCCAGACCTATATGTCTCCAATGATTTTTTTGAACGAGATTACCTTTATTTAAATCAAAAAAACGGAACTTTTAGAGAAATTTTACCGCAAGCGATGCCTGAAATCAGCATGGGCTCCATGGGAGCAGACATTGCTGACCTAGACAATGACGGCTGGCCAGACGTCCTTGTCACAGAGATGCTCCCAAAAGACTTAACAAGAGTGAAATCCAAAACTCCCTTTGAGGAGTGGGATAAATTTCAAGCCAATCAACATGCTGGATATCACCGTCAATTTACACGCAACACCCTACAAAGACATCTAGGAATTCACCCACAAGATAGCACTCCCATATTTGCAGAAGTAGGAAGATGGGCTGGAGTAGAGGCCACAGACTGGAGCTGGGGAGCATTGATTTTCGACGCCGATTTAGATGGTAAAAAAGATATTTTTATAGCCAATGGCATTCCCAAAGATCTGACCGACTTCGACTTTGTAGATTATTATGCCAATAACCAAGGTCAAATTGAACAATACCGAAAAGATTCAATTTTGATCACAAAAATGATAGACAAATTTCCTTCCGTTCCACAGCAGAATTATTTTTTCAAAAACAAAGGAAATCTTCAATTTGAAAATGTTGCTCTTTCTAATGGTTTGGAACAATTCACCTTCAGTACCGGGTCAGCTTATGGAGACTTGGATAATGACGGGGACTTTGATTTGGTGGTCAACAACCTCAATGAACGTGCCTTTATCTATCAGAACAATACCAATCCTAGCACCACCAGCAACTTCATTAGCTTTGACCTAGGCAATGCCTTTGGTGCAAAAGTCAGGCTCTATACCGGAAGAGATAGTCAGCTACAGGAGTATCAGCCTGTGAAAGGATACATGTCCTCTGTAGACCCAAGACTGAATTTTGGTCTAGGGAAACATAGCCTGATTGATTCGATCCACATTGATTGGCCTTCAGGGAAACGAACCCTCCTAACCAAAATAGGAGTTAATCAGGTGTTATTCCCGAAAGAATTGGATGCAATGATGCTACAGTTGGAACTCAAAACCTCTTTAACCTACTTTGCTCCCACGCAAGAATCTACCATCCCTTACCAACACAAAGAGAGTGAATTCGTTGATTTTGACCGAGATCGCCTCCGCTTCTGGTCAATCAGTAACGAAGGACCTCGAGCGAGCTCAGCCGACATCAATGGTGATGGGTTTGTGGAATTAGTAATTCCGGGTGCCAAAGGCCAATCCACTACACTTTGGAAACAGAACGAATCAGGCCTGTGGTCTTCGTCTCAAACAGCTCTATTTGATCTGGATAGCATTGCTGAAGATGTAGTAACTCACTTTTTTGACGCCAATGGAGATGGAGCTACTGACCTATTCGTAGGGAGTGGGGGGATAGAATTTTCGGACTTCTCCCCTAGTTACTTGGATCGTTTATATTTAAATGATGGAAAGGGAAATTTTTCAAAATCAGGACAGCTGTTTAAAACTACACCCACCTCCTTTATTTTAAGCTGGGATGGAGATCAAGACGGAGACCTAGACCTTATAATAGGAGAACGAGGCTTTCCATTTGGTTATGGAATTGCCGTTGGAGTTCAATTTTGGAAAAATGACGGAAAAGGAAATTTTACAGATGAAAGTGCTACCCTTGGTCAACCCTTTTCTTCGCTAGGAATGCTGACCGATGGAGCTATAGCGGACTTAGATGGCGATGGAAAAATAGAACTCCTACTAGCAGGAGAATGGATGGGACTACATGTATTTACCTTTGACCAAGGAGTTTGGAGCAATCGCACTTCGCAATTTGGTCTAGAAAATACACGGGGTTTTTGGAAAAGAGTCTACGTAGGAGATTTCAATGGAGACGGGAAGCCTGATATACTCGCAGGAAATTTCGGGACCAATTCAAGATTAAGAACTAGTAAAATAAAGCCCCTTCGATTAGCAATCAATGATTTTGATCAAAATGGTTCGATCGAACAAATCCTCCACCATTTCGAAAATGGGAAAAGTATCCCTTGGATACTCAAAAATACACTAGTTAAGCAAATTCCTTCCTTGAAAAAACAAGTGCTCAGCTATGCTGATTACAAGGACAAATCATTGGAGGAACTATTTCCCCAATCAGTATGGGCAAATTCAATGATTTTACAAGCAGATTGGATGGAAACTACCCTTTGGATCAACCAAGGAAATGGGGAATTGGTCCAAGAGGCACTCCCTTCAGAAGTTCAGTATGCGCCTGTTCATGCCATTACCACTCTTCCCAGACCTGGTAAATCCCCCCTTATTCTCCTTGGAGGAAATGAAAGTCGAATCAAGCCTGAGTTAGGCACCCAATTGGGTAGCTATGCATGGGTACTTGAAAAAGATGCGGCAAACAAATGGAAAGCCCTAAAACCTCAAGAAAGTGGACTTTTTGTCTCAGGAGAAATTCGCGATTTTCAATGGATTCAGTCCAACAATCAAACGCAATTATTTGTATTTCGTAACCATGACAAACCGTTGGTATTTACTGTTCGTTAGTTATCTACTTTCAGCGTCCCACCCTTATGGTTTAGTTTACCAGGGCTTTCAGGGGTTTAAAAAAATCCTCCCTAACTGTTTGTGCCGAAAATTTAGCCCTTTAAATCCATAAAAAGCTTAGCCAAGAACTAGAATGAAAAAGATCCTTAGTGGTTTACTTTTCCTTGCCTTTTTAGGCTCTTCCTGTAGCTCAGAAGACAAAGTTCCTCCCCTATTTGAGGAGGTTACAACCGAATTTTCGGGAATCAACTTCAAAAATGAACTTACCTTTGATGAGGCATTTAATGTCTTTACCTATCGGAATTTCTACAATGGGGGTGGGGTAGCCATAGGAGATGTGAATAACGATGGACTAGTGGACCTCTATTTTACGGCCAACCTAGGAGCCAATCAATTGTATCTCAATAAGGGTGATTTCAAATTTGAAAATAGTACTGACAAGGCAGGAGTGGCTGGTACCCGAGCTTGGAGCACAGGTGTTTCTATGGCGGATGTCAATGGAGATGGCTGGTTGGATATTTACGTTTGCAATTCTGGCGATATAAAAGGGGACAACAAGCAAAATGAACTTTTTATTAACCAAGGCAATGGCACTTTCCAAGAAATGGCCGAAGCTTATGGCCTAGCGGATAAAGGATTTTCTACCCATGCCGTGTTTTTTGATTACGACAAGGATGGAGACTTGGACGTCTATCTACTCAACAATTCCTACCAAGCCATTGGCACCTTCAACAAGATGCAAAATGAAAGACCTGTACGCGACTCAGTGGGTGGAGACAAGCTTTTTCGCAATGATGGGGAAAAATTTACCGATGTAAGTGAGGAAGCAGGCATCTATGGTTCTGTAATTGGATTTGGATTAGGAATTACTATCGGGGATATCAACCAAGATACCTGGCCTGACATCTTTATTTCAAATGATTTTTTTGAAAAAGACTACCTATATATAAATAACCATGACGGAACCTTTACTGAGTCCCTAGAATCTTCGATGCGTTCGATAAGCGCTGCTTCTATGGGGGCCGATATTGCAGATATCAATGGAGATGGACTCTTGGATATTTTTGTGACTGACATGCTTCCAGAGCCCCTTAAGCGACTCAAACAAGTCACCACTTTTGAAAGTTGGGATAAGTATCAATTCAATAAATCCCATGGCTATCACTATCAATTTTCCCGCAACATGCTCCACCTTAACAATGGAGATGGGACCTTCAGTGAGGTGGGCAGACTAGCCAATGTTGAAGCTACAGATTGGAGTTGGGGAGCACTACTTTTTGACATGGACAACGATGGCAAACGTGACATATTCGTGGCAAACGGAATCTATCAAGATATTACCGACCTAGACTACCTCAACTTTATCGATGATGAGGACACTAAAGTCAGAATCATCTCTCAAACAGGAGTAAACTACAAGGCCCTTGTAGATCCAATTCCAATCACGCCTATTCCGAATTATGCTTTCAAAAATCTAGGTGATCTCCGCTTTGAAAATGTGGCAAATCAGTGGGGCTTAGGGAAAGCCATCCACTCCAATGGGGCCGCTTATGGGGATTTGGACAATGACGGCGCCTTGGATTTGGTGGTCAACAACGTCAATGCAAGTGCCCAAATTTTTAAAAACAAGGGTAAAAGTTTACAGCCAGACTTGCACAGCATCCAATTGCAGCTACTGGGTAAGGGGAAAAATACCGGAGCTATTGGAGCCCAGATTCAAGTAAAAGCAGGTGATCAGGTGTTTTATACCGAACAAATGCCTAATCGAGGATTTCAATCTAGCGTAGACCCAAAAATCACCGTGGGGTTGGGAAAAGTCACGTTTATTGATGAGCTAAATATTTTATGGCCCGATGGAGGCTTTACCCAGTTGACCAAGGTTCCTGTAGATCAATTAATCAAATTACGTTGGGAAGAGGCAGAAGCACTTCCTGAGGGGGCCTCGTTTTTTCCCAGCCCAAGTCCTGCCAAATTTGTAAAAGAGAGCAATCCAAGGCTTGACTTTAGGCACCAGGAGAATGAGTTTATTGACTTTGATCGTGATCGACTCACCTACTTAATGCTGTCCACGGAAGGTCCTGCCTTTGCCAAAAGCGATGTCAATGGAGATGGAATTGAAGACCTATTCTTTGGTGGATCCAAAACCTTTCCAGGCAAACTTTACCTTGCCAAAAAAGGAGGTGGATATACCTATAAACCACAAGAATGCTTTGACTTAGACGGTATTTCTGAGGATACAGATGCGGTATTTTTTGATGCAGACCAGGATGGAGATGCAGACTTGTTTGTTACTTCTGGAGGTAATGAATCTGGGTTTGGTAGCCTTGACCTTGCCGATCGTCTCTACCTCAACGATGGCCAAGGTAACTTTTCAAAAAGTTTCAATACTGGCCTAGCAGGAATTTATGGGAGTAGCTCGGTCGTGGTTCCTATAGATATCAATGCTGATGGTGCCTTAGATTTAATGGTAGGAGGGAGACTGATTCCTTTTACCTACGGAGTTTCAGCTGACACTCACATTTGGATCAACGATGGAAAAGGAAATTTTACTGAACAATCTGCAGCATTGGCTCCTGGATTGAAGGCAATAGGAATGGTAACAGATGCCAAAGTCCTAGATTACGATGGAGATGGATTGCAAGATGTGGTAGTAGTTGGCGAGTGGATGGCCCCAACTTTTTTCAAAAACGTAGGGAAAAAGTTAGAAAAAATGACGCTGCCGGGAATGGAAAACCTGAAAGGATCGTACCGAACCCTAGAAGTAGGCGACTTTAATGGGGATGGCAAGCCTGACCTAGCCCTAGGCAATCAAGGATTCAATACCCGCATGAAGGGATCAACTACCCGGCCTATCAAAATGTATCTCAATGACTTTGATCAAAACGGATCCGTCGAACAAGTATACACCCAAGTAGTGGATGGGGTAACCATTCCCTATACGCTAAAACACGAACTTGAAAGACAGGTGCCCAGCATTAAGAAAAAGTACATCCGGTATGCAGATTATGTGGACCAAAGTTTACACGATGTGTTTAGCAAAGAAGTAATCGATCGTTCTATTATACAGGAAATGAACCACCTAGAATCTGGGATTTTACTCAACCAAGGCGATGGAAACTTTACCTGGAAACCTTTTTCTATGGATGGGCAGAAATCTTGGATCTTTGCAATTCATGTGCTAGATATCAATGAG
>JAURGC010000169.1 GCA_030833985.1 Algoriphagus sp.
GGTCTGCAGGAATACCTCCAAGCAAGGCGCCAAATACTGTTCCATACAATGCGGAGGCAATGGCCAAACCATGTACCCAGTCGTTTAATTTCCAGACCTCCTGGATGGCCCGTTCGGCTCCTGAAATCACGGCTGTATCAAAGCCAAACAAAAAGCCACCTAGGGCAGCAGTGAGGGAAATCCAAAAGGCATAGGTTTTTGAAGACATCAGGCGAGCGGGGTGATTGAATCTACTAAACTAAGGAGAAGCACTAGAATTCAAAATAGGCTTGTTCAATTCTCTAATTTTTCAACAAATTTTGAAAACGAATCGGCTTCTTTTTCGTGCGCGTACTGGTACCCATAAATTTTGTAATCTAGGCAAAAAACACAAAGGTCGACCCCATAGATTTCCCTATATTCGCAGATGTGTTTAAGGAGAAAAAAGAAGCGCAAATTCAGACCTTAAATTCTTTGCATCTGGCACAACAAGATTCGCTTAATATCCAACTGGGCAATTTAAAAAAAGTAGCAATTACCATTGAAAATGTGTTAGAATGCTTGATGGAAGCCGCAAAATCCTGTTCTTTGGGACAATTGACCCGAGCGCTTGAAGAAGAAGGCGGGAAGTACAGACAAAATATGTAGTTAAATTGGTGCGTTGGAGTCACCACTAATAAAGAGAACCTATGGCAAATATACGGAGCGTCACTGTACGCATGAAGACTGATTTGAGTTACGAATCCACCAATCCCCAAGGAAATCGGGTGGACATTGATATGAACGATCCTGAGCAGAAGCAAGCGCAATCCCCTATGGAATTGTTGCTTTCCGCATTGGGAGGCTGTGCTTCGGTGGATGCGGTGTTGATGATGAAAAAGAAAAGACGGGAGCTCCTCGATTTTTTTGTGGAGGTGGAAGGCCTTCGGAATGAGGGGGTGCCGGGATATTACACCGATATCACTCTTCATTTTGTCCTGGTGTCTCCGGATGCGACTGTAGAGGAGTTTGAAAAAGTAGTGGCCTTGTCCGTAGAGAAATACTGCTCGGTGGCATCCTCCTTATCCTCCAAAATTAGGTTCACTTCAGAAGTAAGACGTTCGGCATGAGAGTGGTCAAGGAAGTGACTTTGGGTGAGATTCGAGTGAGTATTTTTTCTTGGAACTCTAAGTATATCTTCAAATACGAGTTGGGCCCGATGGAACAAACCTTCAAGGTCAGTGAAACTGAAATTTTTGAGGAATCGGATTTGGATGGTTTTTTGGAAGGGGAGTTTTTGGAAGAAGTGCAGCAGCGGTTTAAAGAGATGGGAGCATCGCTACTAAGGAAACTTGGGTGATTGCTAATCGATCATAGACAGCCCCAAGAAATGAACTCCAAGACTGATTTTAATGAGTCTGAACTAGTTAAATCAGCGTGATTTTTTCTGTTATCCGACGTGACAGAGCAAGAAAATTTATATCCACTGACTTCGGTTTATTGTTCAAAGTGCTTATACGGCAAGCATTATTTTTTCGCAATCAATTAGGAAAATGTAAATAATCAAAAAATAAATAGTATTTTTTCATCACAAAAAAGAAAATAGTGCCTGTTTTCGTTGTATGTGAGCAATTAATTAAAGAATGGGAGAGCAGCTATCGACCCTAACTTGTCGACTTTCTTGTTTGATTTTAATCCATTGCCCCCTTCCTAGACAAACAGCATAGTATAAATTCATTCGGATTTTCCTCTTTTTCACCATTAACGAGATAAATAAAAGGTTGGAGGTTCCATTAGGTGAGCTGTAGCATAGCCTGGCTACGAATAGCTGCAGTTTGATATGGGCGAGTTGAGCCACTGGTATGATTCCGATTCATCTTTTAATTCATTTTTCTATTCCCTCCTGCTTATGAAATTTTTATCGACTTTGTCTGTCCTATTTCTTGTGGTCATTTTGCTCTCCTGTCAATCAGGAGTGGATATTCCTGAGCAAGAGGATTATTCTAAGTTGGAAGGGTTGGTCACCCAAATTGAAGCGCAGATGCTAACCCTGCGCTTGGAGTTGGAGCAAATTACCGACTACAACGAGCAACTTTTGCAAAAGCGTGATTCTATTCTGGGCACGCCTGTTCCTATGAAATATACCATGGAAGGCGCTTTTTCTACCAATCTACCAGGTCAGGATCCTGCCTTGAGCACCTTGGTGATTCTTAATTCCAGTCCAGATAGAAAGAAAGCGGAAGAATTACTCAGGCTTACCGATTCCATGGATAGTGTATTTGCTGGTTTTATGGAGAAAAATCCCAAAGCTATCCAGATTTATTCTAATGCTAAGCTATTGGCAAGCCGAATCTATCCCGCTTTTGATGCCAAAAATATCGTGGATCCGAGTTTGGATGTAACTGATTTCAACTTTTATTACGAGGCAGATTTGGCTCATAATCCTTCCAAAGGCACCGTGTGGATCCCTGAGCCCTATGTAGATCCTGCTGGGAAAGGATGGGTATTTTCTATGGTCCATCCCGTATACGATGGAGAGGAGCTTTCCTCGGTTGTGGGGATTGACTTGAGTATAGGGGATGCCATTGACAGCTATTTAGATGCCGTAGATGGATATTTTGTGCTGGTCAATGGCAATGGGGATATCATTGGGGGTAAATCGGAGGCAATTGAATTGTTAGGAATGCCGCTACTCAAAAACCATGTTTACCGGGAATCTATCCAAGAAGACAACTTTCGTGTAGCAGATTTTAATCTTTCACGAAGTAAAAATAGAGAGGTCAGGCAAATGGCTCAGGCCATATTGTCCGATAAGCAATCGTTCTTTAATTTTTTGGAAGATACTCGCATGGACCGGGTGCTCGAACATACTTTTTCTCAGATTGATTGGCATTTATTGGAAGTGGTCTTACCCAATTGAGCATGAAGAAGGTTTTAGCAAATACGAACTTTCGATTTTCATTGGTACTTGGGGGGGTACTCATCCTACTTGTAGCAATGGTAGGCGTTCGATTTTTTTGGGCTATTTACACCACCCAGTTGGATGGTAGAAAAGATTTTTTAAGTCAGCAAACCGATTTGGCGGGTAGGGGGTTGGAAAATGAATTGGATCGATTTGAAGAGGAATCAAAGGTCTTTTTAGGTGAGATAGAGGAACTTGCTATTGTTGGACGGGGAGCGGAAGAGGGTAAATTAGCTCGAAAAATACTTACTTCTTTTCCTCGATTGGTAGATACCTTATGGGTAGCAAATCCCACTGGAATTATCACCAGTTACGTGTATACCGAACGAAATGATTTTCTGCAACGAACAGTACCATTATTTCCGATTGATTCCCTACGTCCCCAACTTTTTTTGCAAGGGAAAAAAGGGCACCAGCTTTTGTTTTCAATTACGTTGCCACGATTTGCTCAAGATTACTTGGAAAATTTCTACCAAATTCCTGGTGGAGGGAGTTTTCTATACTCGGGAGGAGAGCTCCTAGATATTGGGTCTACCAGTTTGCCGCACCTCAACACTGTGTCTGTGAATGAATTTGAGGGGGTTAGGAAGGATATGTATGAAGGAGTCAAAGGGATTTACCCTGTGAGTTGGGTACAGGAAGGGGATCTAGTTAATGGAATTCTGACCCAGTATCCTTTTTCATTTGGGGATTTGGAAAATCCTTCTGGGTTGATTCTTCTCATCCCGATAGATGACTTACGTTCAGGAATTTACAGAAACTATTTTTTATTGTTTGTAGGCATGATTATCATCCTGGTGGTGATTCTTTCTTTTTTCTTCTTTTCGGTTAAAAACCAACTCGACTATTCCAAAAATCAGGAAGAAAGTTACCGGGAGGTCAGTGAATTGTTCGAGCAACAAAATATGCTACTCCGGGAATTGAGGGGGTTTGTGTTTTTTCACGATTACCGAGGGCAAATTTTGCGCACTAGTCATGAAGTGGAAGAAGTGTTGGGTTATTCACTGTCAGATTTCAACCTTGCTTTTAACGATGGGTCTCCCCATCCAGTCGTCAAAATGGTGAAGGAGTCAATTAAGGAGGCTTATTTGGATAAGAAAGAGTTTGTGGACATGGAATTTGATATCCTTCGTGGCGATGGGCGTCAAATTCGGCTGCGAATTTTTGAAAAAATCACTTACGATGCCTTGGGTCGATTTGCTGGAGGCTTGGGCATTTGTACGGATATTTCTGAACAGCATGCGTCCAAGTTGAAAATTATCCAAAGCGAAGACCAATTGCGTGCGGTACTTAATAATCTACCGGATGAAATTTTTATTTACGACAATGAGGGCGAGGTGCTCGAGTTTCATGTGCAGCCTCGAGGAAATTACCTGGACTTCAC
>JAURGC010000156.1 GCA_030833985.1 Algoriphagus sp.
CTGCTATTCTTAGGGCTCTTGGAAGGCTGTAAGTCCGCCGAAAGCCTTGGTGTTCAAGAAGGAGGGGAAAAGCTAGAAGAAGTGATCCAGGTTAGTGAGGAGGGTGTTTCTAGCTACCAACCTGCAGCTCAACGGGACATGGACTTGCTTCATATGGACTTGACACTCGAGTTTGATTGGAAAAAACAAGAAGTATACGGAAAGGCAAAACTTAGGCTAACGCCTTATTTCTACCCTCAAAAAATCCTTCGGTTAGCTGCTCAAGACTTTGAACTAATCCGAGTTGCCCAATTTCAGGGGGATAGTTCGGAATTATTGGGTTACCGTTATGACGAGCAGGAGCTTCAGGTGTATTTACCAAAAGAAGTGGCACTTGGGGATACTGTGATCCTTGAAATTAATTACATCGCATTCCCCAATAGAAATTCAGGCGAGGGATCAGCCGCGATCTCAGATACAAAAGGTTTGTATTTCATTGATCCAATGGATTCCATTCCTGGCAAGCCAACCCTGCTTTGGACTCAAGGAGAGACCCAGCATAATAGCAAATGGTTCCCAACTATAGACCGGCCTAATGAGCGGTTGACGCACGATATTTGGTTGACCATCCCTGATAGTCTAGTTTCTATTAGCAATGGTCGGCTGGTTAATCAGGAGTCCGTGGGAAATGGATTGCGAAAAGATCATTGGAAAATGGATCTTCCACACGCGCCATATTTGGTAGCAATTGCCGTAGGGGATTTTGCTAAAGTGACTGCTACCCATGGGGATTTACCATTGGCATATTATGTAGAAAAGGGGTTTGAAAAAGGGGCGGAAAAAGTATTTGCTTCTACACCTGAAATGATTGATTACTTTGAGAAGCGGCTTGGGTTTCCTTTTCCTTGGCAAAAGTACGATCAGATTGTGGTTCGCGACTTTGTCTCTGGGGCTATGGAAAACACAACAGCATCTATTTTTATGGAGGAATTGCTATTGGATGAGCGGGAAGCAATTGATTCCGAATGGGATTTCATCATTGCGCACGAGCTTTTTCACCAATGGTTTGGAGATTTGGTCACCGCTGAATCCTGGGCTAATTTAACTTTAAACGAAGCTTTTGCGAATTACAGCGAATATTTATGGAATGAATACCGATATGGTCAGGATCAGGCAGACTTGAAGTTAGTGGTCGAAAAGGAAGGTTATTTTGCTGAGGCTGCTGTAAGTCCAAAGGAGCTGATTCGTTACAGGTACGCCGAAGCAGAGGATTTGTTTGATGCACACAGTTACAACAAAGGCGGGTTAGTCTTGCACATGCTGCGACGTGAGTTGGGGGATGCGGCATTTTTCAAGGGCTTGAACTTGTATTTGACTCAACATGCTTTTCAATCGGTGGAAGCCCATGATTTGCGGCTGGCTATGGAGCGGATTAGCGGGCAAGATTTGAATTGGTTTTTTAATCAGTGGTTTTTTGCCAAAGGGCATCCTGAGTTGGAAGTTTCAGTAGATTATTCTCAACCTGAAAATTTGCTTCTTCGTTTTTCTCAGCGGCAAGACTTAAAATCCAATCCGGTTTATCAGTTGCCGGTGACAGTAAGCTGGTACGTAGGTGGGGAAAGAAAAATCAAGAAAATACGAATTACGGAGGTAGAACAGGAATTTGCTTTGGAGAATGGCGATGCGGTTACATTGGTTTATCTGAACGAGGATCAGGGGGTTTTGTATCAAGGAAATCAAGCGTTCAGTTCTTCCCAATACCTACAGCAATTTAAAGAATCTCACTTGGGGGTGGCTCGCTACGAGGCCTTGGATAGTTTGGTGGCGCGTGAGGCTCGGGAAGAGCTGATAGAGGTGTTGCCACTTGCCATCCAGGATCCTTTTGCTGCGATTCGAGAGCGAGGGTTATCTATTTTGCAGGCAGATCCAACCTGGAGAGAACAGCTGCCGGAGCTGGAGACGGTAGTCTATCAGTTGGCCGAAGAAGATGTTCAGAACAAAGTTCGAGCGGCTGCATTAGAAGTCCTCGTGGAATGGAATTCGGCTGCCTACCGTGGGGCTATGATGCGTCTGGCTAGAGATCCTTCCTATTTGGTTGCAGGAGCAGCTTTGATGGGGTTAGCACGGATGGAGGAACCGGGGGTGGACTATTCCTGGATGGAGGGTTTTGAAGAGGAAACCAATTTCCGGTTGCGAGTTGCCTTGGCAGAATATTATATTTCTAACAAAATTGGAGGAAAAGAGGGGTGGTTTGATCGGGCTTTCGCCTCGCTAGGTGGAGAGGGCTTGTATTATTTTATGGGCTACTATGGAAGTTATTATTTAGAAGTATCGACAAGTGAAAAAGGAAAGGCGATAGCTAAGCTTTTTTCTGTCATGGAGTTCAATCCAAAGGATTACTTACGAATGGGAGCGTTTCAAACGCTGTTGGGCTTTGTAACGGAGCAAGGGGTGCTTGACAGGATGGAGAAAATTGCCGAAAGGGAAGTTTCTGAGGAATTAAAGGCTTACCATGCCTATTTCTTAGAATTATTGAGAGAAGAAAATTAAGTACTTGATTTTTAAAAGATTGAGCGGTGCAGATATAATTTTTTTTCAATTTTCAGGAACTCACTTTGATACTTTAATAAAAGGCTATAATTTTGCAGTCCGTTAAAGTTCAAAGGGGAAATGAGCCTAAAATTTTAGCGCAGTTGGGGGAATACCAAAGCGGCCAACTGGGACGGACTGTAAATCCGTTGACTTATGTCTTCACAGGTTCGAATCCTGTTTCCCCCACGACTTGCATAAAAACAAATTTATTTTGTAGTTTTGCAGGGCAAAAAAATAACCGGGCAACCGGATATAAGCGGGAGTAGCTCAGTTGGTAGAGCGGCAGCCTTCCAAGCTGCAGGTCGCGGGTTCGAGCCTCGTCTCCCGCTCTGTACTCTTCGGAGTACACTGCGTAGTGAAAGCCGACGTAGCTCAGGGGTAGAGTACTTCCTTGGTAAGGAAGGGGTCACGGGTTCAATTCCCGTCGTTGGCTCAACACAGAAATTATTATCTAAATATATCTTTAAAACTTAAACTGAGGATTTTCAAGCATGGCAAAAGCTAATTTCGACCGTTCCAAACCGCACGTTAACGTCGGAACCATTGGACACGTAGACCATGGTAAGACCACCTTGACTGCAGCCATCACCACGGTATTGGCAAAGAAGGGTCTTTCTGAATTACGAGATTTCTCTTCTATTGACAACGCGCCAGAAGAGAAGGAAAGAGGTATTACAATCAACACCTCTCACGTAGAGTATCAAACTGAGAACAGACACTACGCACACGTAGACTGTCCTGGACACGCCGATTATGTGAAAAACATGGTAACAGGTGCTGCTCAGATGGACGGTGCTATTCTTGTAGTAGCTGCAACTGACGGACCGATGCCTCAAACTAGTTATCATATCCTTTTTGCTCGCCATGTAGGTTTTCCTCAGCTAGTAGTATTCATTAATAAAGTGGATATGGTGGATGATCCTGAATTGTTGGAGTTGGTTGAGATGGAAATCAGAGAATTGCTTTCTTTCTACAACTTTGACGGGGACAATATTCCTGTAATCGCTGGTTCTGCACTTGGTGCATTGAATGGTGAAGAGAAGTGGGTTGAAAAAGTAATGGAATTGATGAGTGCGGTAGATACCTACATTCCACTTCCAGAGCGATTGATCGACAAGGATTTCTTGATGCCAGTAGAAGACGTATTTTCGATCACTGGTCGTGGTACAGTAGCTACAGGTCGTATTGAAAGAGGTGTAGTCAACTCAGGTGAAGCAGTAGACATCATTGGTATGGGTGCTGAAGGCTTGAAGTCTACAGTAACTGGTGTTGAGATGTTCCGTAAAATTTTGGACAGAGGTGAAGCTGGTGACAACGTAGGTTTGTTGTTGAGAGGTATTGAAAAATCACAAATCAAGCGAGGCATGATCATTTGCAAGCCAGGTTCTGTGAAGCCTCACTCTCACTTCAAAGCAGAAGTTTACGTGCTTTCTAAAGAAGAAGGTGGACGTCATACACCATTCTTCAACAGATACAGACCACAGTTCTACTTAAGAACTACTGACGTAACTGGTGAGATTACTCTTCCTGCAAACGTAGAAATGGTAATGCCAGGTGACAACGTAACTATTGAGGTGAAGTTGTTGGCAGCAGTTGCATTAGAGAAAGGGTTGAGATTTGCGATTCGTGAAGGCGGTCGTACAGTAGGTGCTGGTCAGGTAACTGAAATTCTTGACTAATTCTATCTAATTAGAATATTGGATGCGATCCCAAAGAATATTTTGGGATCGCATTTGTTTCTAAAGACTATTTTCCTAATTTTGCGTTCCGTTTTGGATCGTTCGTTTTACACGGGCATAGTTCAACGGCAGAATAGTGGTCTCCAAAACCATTGATGGGAGTTCGAATCTCTCTGCCCGTGCACTAAGAATATAGACTATGAATCTTAAAAACTTTGTCCTTGAGTCGTATGACGAAATGAAAAACATGGTGACATGGCCTAAGTTTTCGTTTCTTCAAAACAGTGCCATTTTGGTATTGGTCGCATCGTTGATCTTCGCGCTATTCATTGGTGCAGTGGATTTAGGGTTCGAGAATATCATGACATGGTTTTATGATTTATTCTAATAGCATTACAGGATGGCTGAACATAAGTGGTACGTACTCAGAGTAGTCGCAGGACAGGAGAAAAAGGCTAAGAACTACCTAGAGAATGAAATCTTTAGGCAGAAGATTGCTGAGTTTATTCCTGAAGTGTTGATTCCATCTGAGAAAGTCTATGAGATGCGCAATGGCAAAAAGCGTGTGCGTGAGAAGAATTTCTTCCCAGGCTACGTATTGGTTAATGCGGACTTATCGAATGGTGAGGCCAATCACGTAATAACGAGTATCCCAGGAGTAATTGGTTTTCTTGGATCAAACCAGGGGGGAGCTTCCAAAACCCCTGAACCATTACGTCAATCGGAAGTCAATCGTATTTTAGGTAAGGTTGAGGAGATTGATGAGTTTGCCGAGAAGCAAGAAGCCCCATTTATAGTTGGAGAGGCCGTAAAAGTAATGGACGGTCCTTTCAGTGGGTTTACTGGGACGATTGAGGAGATTTTTGAGGAGAAGAAAAAGCTTAACGTTATGGTTAAGATTTTCGGCCGCAATACTCCTGTAGAATTAAACTTTATACAAGTAGAAAAACAAGACTAAGCAATGGCTAAGGAAATCACTGGTTATGTAAAACTACAAGTGAAAGGTGGCCAGGCTAACCCGTCACCTCCAGTAGGTCCAGCTCTTGGTTCCAAGGGTTTGAACATCATGGAGTTCTGTAAGCAGTTCAATGC
>JAURGC010000125.1 GCA_030833985.1 Algoriphagus sp.
TCATTCTAGACCACTAAAAAAGAAGCAAACCACTAAATCTCTTATACAAAACCTTATTATACTCATGCAAAGGTTTCGAAAGGGAAATGCCAAATACAAAGAAAAATTGTTCTCCATTTTAGCGAATCGGGCTAGCCTAGCATTTCAAATTAAATTAGTTTTGTCTCACGCTTTTTAAACAACTTTCTTGATGAATAACCGCATCAAATTCCTCTTTGTTGCGCTTATTGGCAGTAGCCTTCTTTTTTCGTGTATGGATGAGGTTCAAAATGGATGGTAGGAGTAAACCTTGGCTATGGTACTACCTTCTTGGAAGAACGAAAACGCATGGATTAGTCCAATACTTAGCAAGAAAGCGAATTCTACGTCTACCCCTTTTTGGGTGTGATCCTAGCGGCAAAAAAAGGAAACTGGGCGCTAACCGCTAGTGTAGGATACATATAGAACCCTAGTATTTTTTTCGAAGGAACCCATAGCGAACCAGTAAGTCGCCCAAAAATCCACCCATTTTGGAAAAGAGATCTCCTTCCTGAAGGATTCAGTTCCCTCCACAAAGTCAGTACTTTTTTTCAAAGTTTGAGCCTTCAAGTTGGTATCCTATTCTAGGCCTACCTACTTCAAAAAGGAAATTCTCAAAATAAAGGAGATTTAAATAAATCTTTTGATGATCCAAAAGATCAAGGCAAACAAGAAGACTAGAATAGAAATCTTGTTGATGCCGTGCATCATCCGCAAGTTGATATTGGTAGGAGCATTTGGGTCCGACTTTTTGAAAACCCGCAGAAAATAATTTCCTACTTCGCCCAACTTGAAAAACTCTTTTACTTGATTTTTTTCAGACATGACAACATCAATTTAATGAATAACCAACACGATTGGAATTAAGTTTATCCTACCGTTAGATAGTTTCAGGATCGAGCCAACGACCATCCTCTCGGATTATATTGATCAATTCATCAACAGCCTTCTCAGAAGCCACTGACCGCTTCACCACTTCTTTCCCCTTATACAAGGTGATTTTTCCTTTGCCAGAACCTACATAGCCGTAATCTGCGTCAGCCATCTCTCCTGGGCCATTGACGATGCAACCCATGATCCCAATCTTCACCCCCTTCAAATGATCGGTACGCTTTCGGATCATAGCAGTAGTCTCCTGCAGATCAAAAAGGGTTCGACCACAGGAGGGACAAGAAATATATTCTGTCTTGGACATGCGGGTTCGTGCGGCTTGCAGCACGCCAAAGCTAACCGAATTGTGAAGTTTGATCTGCTCCAAGACCTGCTTCCGTTCTTGGGAAGTCTCGGGATTCAAGGAAATAACAATTCCATCTCCTAGCCCATCAACCAACAGCCCTCCTACATCAGTAGCAGCATACAGCATGGTTTGATCTGCCGTATGAGCAGGATAACTCACCTGTACCACCACCGGAACAGTACAATTGGCTTCCAACAAGTCCACAAACGCCCTGCGCAAGTCAGCCATGCCATGGGCATTACTAGTGGATAAGAGGATCACCGTATCTTTTCTAGCACCGACCAAAGAAATGGCTTGCTGGATTTCTGCCGTACCTACTGCTAAGAAATTAAGTTCTTGATGGCCCTCCTTCGCTTCTTGGTATTCTGAAAGTTGGAATAAGGGAAATTTATTCAATTGATCACCTACTACCTTCCAAACGGAATAGTTCTGGATTTCCTTCATTCCATTCGGGAGCATAAAGGGAATGGGATTCTCCCCGGAATAAATAAAATCGCAACCGAGATCATTCATCTTCCATTTATCCAATTCAGGCAGGTAAAAATGCCCTACGGCTTTCATTTCTCGATCAGTAACTTCAGATAACGCAGAAATATCCGCAATCACGCGGGGTACATTTTGCCCCCCAAAATTGAATACTTCGGTTACTTGACGCTTGGTGTATTCAAAAGAATGAATAGGATAGGATGCTAAAGGGGCGATCGGTGCATGGGCAGCTCTTGCTGTATAGCGATCGATTAAGGCACGTGCGACAGGAGCTTCAAACTCGGGGTCTTCAGTCAACGAAACACGTACCGTGTCCCCCAAGCCATCTTCTAAAAGTGTCCCAATACCCACAGCAGATTTGATCCGACCATCCTCTGCCTCACCTGCCTCAGTTACCCCCAAGTGTAAAGGATAGGGTTTAAACCCTCCTTCATTGAGTTTCTGGACTAGCAAGCGGTAGGCCTGCACCATGACCTGCGTATTGGAAGATTTCATGGAGATGACGATGTCAAAAAACTGTTCATCTTCACAAATTCTCAAAAACTCTAAGGCAGATTCTACCATTCCGAGCGGGGTGTCCCCATATCTGCTCATAATTCGATCAGAAAGGGAACCGTGGTTGGTCCCAATTCGCATCGCCGTACCGTGTGTTTTGCAGATTTTTACCAAAGGTAAAAAACGCTCACGAATCCGATCCAACTCCTCCGCATAGGAGGCGTCTGTATAGTCAATTACCTCAAACTTCTTTTTATCTGCATAGTTGCCCGGGTTGATCCGAACTTTCTCTACAATTTTGGCTGCTAATTCGGCTGCATTCGGCGTGAAGTGAATGTCTGCTACTAAGGGAGTAGTGTATCCTCTCTTGCGCAATTCCTCTTTGATGTTACGTAAGTTCTCCGCCTCTTTGAGCGAAGGAGCCGTGATTCGAATCAGCTGACAACCAGAATCAATCATCCGGATACACTGCTCTACAGAGCCTTGAGTATCCATTGTATCCACTGTTGTCATGGATTGTACCACAATGGGATTATCTCCTCCAATAACCACCTCACCTACCCGTACCGGAATGGTAACTCTTCGAGAAAACTGGGTCAAACTATTGCAATAACTACCTTCAAGGGGCATGATTTGAGCGTTCATAGGTTAAATATCTCCTAGTTGGGGACGAATAATTAGTTCTTCAACTACTGCACCTGGGGAAAGGTTGTAAGCTCCCCATACTGAATCTGCTACATCTTGGGCACTCACAAATCGAGAAGCTGGCAAATCAACTCCTGCCCAAGCATCAGTCAAGGTAGCTCCTGGCAATATAGAAGTCACTTTGATTTGATGTGGTTTGAATTCTTCACGAAAACATTTAGTCATCCCCAACATCGCCCATTTAGACACCGAATAACTTCCTCCATTGGGATAGGCAGTGATACCTGCGATTGATCCTATACTAAAAATATGCCCAGACTTCCGAGCAATTAGTTCTGTAGCAAAGGCCCGTGTCAAGTAATAGGCTGAATACAAGTTGGTCTCCATCAAAAATTCCAAATTCCCTTCGGGCTCCTCATGCAAGGAGCCAGGAAGGAAAATACCCGTATTGTGGACAATCACATCGGGAATCGACATGGCCTTTACTCCTGTAGCAAATGCCATCACCTCCTCCTTTTTGGATAAGTCTGCGACAAAGGTATGAATGGTGCAGGATGGGAACTTGGAAGTAAATGTGGACCGTAAAGCAGCCAAATCTCCTTCATTTCTAGAGCAGGTAAAGATGTCAAAGCCTTCCTGGGCGAATCTTTCGATCACCGCACGGCCAATTCCCTTGGTACCTCCACTGACAAGGATACTTTTGTTCATTTGTTTCGTTGCTTAATAGTTAGTGTAACAACTATTTAACTTGAACAAAGTTACATTTTTTTATGAATTGATTGGAAGGCGTTACTAATGAGTGTGTTTGAAGGTGTTTAATTATTTTTTTCTAAAAAAAACCAGGCCAATGCTTACTTGTGATCGACAAGCAAAGGAAATGTTAGAAAAAAAGTACTGCCTTTTCCCACTTCAGTTTCAAACCAGATTTTACCGCCAACTGCTTCTACTCCACTTTTGGCGATAGACAATCCAAGCCCAGAGCCTTGACTCTTGGTACTAAAATTGGGTACAAAGATTTTATCTCGAAGCTCCTTGGGAATCCCTTTCCCATTATCAGCTATTTCTAAAAATACAGCTTGATCAGACAGCCAAAGCCAAATACGGATTTGTGGCTTTATCCCAGACTCCACCGCCTGCATCCCATTGATTATCAAGTTAGAGATCACTCTACCAAAAAGTTTATCATCTCCTAAAATCGGGATTTGTTCGGTATAAGAATCATCCTGGAACTTCAATTCCATTCGCTGATCAGTTTTGAAAAGTTCCAAAACTTTGAGGAGTACTTCCTTAAAATTCATTGGCTCATTGTGAGGAAGAGGCATCTTTGCAAAAGTGGAAAAGGAAGAAGCAATCCCACTCAACGCATCGACTTGATGAATTAGGGTTTCTAAGGATTTTTTCAATTTCTCTGCATCTTCCAATTTTCCCTCCCGTTCCAACCGCAATAAGTGTTGTAAGGTAAGTTTCATTGGGGTAAGAGGATTCTTTATCTCATGAGCTACTTGTTTGGCCATCTCTCGCCAAGCAGACTCTTTTTCTGTAGAAGCAAGTACTTTCTTACTTGCAGCTAGTTTATAGAGCATCTGGTTGTATTCATTGACCAGCAGTCCAATCTCATCCTTTGAAGCCCAGTACATGGGTTCGTTGTCCTCTAAATTTGTAGTCTTTAATTTTTGAGTAAGGATGCGAAAAGGGAGGGTAAGGTTTTTAGTCACCAGAAATGAAATAAACAAAAATAGAATGAAAATGACGACAAAGGCATTGAATACATTCCCTAAAACATCTGAAATCAAGGCGTTTAATTCATCTTCAGATTCAAAAAAGGGAACAGCTAAAATGAGATCTCCAGAATTATTTGCCAGGGAAGGAATCACCATATAAACCGATTGATACCGAAGTCTTCCAATCTGCTCATCCAAAAGTACCTCTGCCCCATTTTTCTCTACCAATGCAGCCATTGCTCCAGGATGTACCAAATTGGACAACAGTTTCTTCTCAAAAATAGCAGCTCTACTGGAAGTCACTAACAAGCCCTCTTGATTGTACAAGTGGATGTCCGTTCCTACCGTAGTGGCAAGTGTATTTATTTCCTCGGTCAGCGCGTCTCGGTCAATGCTACCCACAGCTTGGCTTCCAAAAAAGCGAACTAAATTTCCTTTAATAAGGGAAGCTTTTTGAAGGTATTGCTCATTCAAATCTTCTTGATAGCTCTGCGTTAGTAATCCAACCGTTATTAAAGAAATAATCAGAATCGGAAAGAAAAACGCAAAATTAAGGTAGAGCTGAAGTTTTGTAGCATAATTAAACTCAAAACTTCGGTATCCCTTTATAAAAACAGATCCTAATATGGATAAGAAGGTGAGCAAAACAAAGACTACAAAAAATAAGGAGAGTGTTCCGAAAAATTGTTTGAGAGTAATTGAAGGAGAAGATAATACCCATAACTCTTCTCCGTTAGCTATTCCCAAATGATGATAACCTAAAAGCTCAACCCCTTCCTGAGTCAAACTTGGGTTTTGCAAATATCTAGCTACCTTATCCTGCAGATAATTAAATCTACCTGCACTTCGAACTAATTCGCCATCCCTAAAAACTCCTAAATCAAAACGATCTTCCTGCAATTTTTCAGCATATTGAGCACCCAATAGTAAGCGTGGGTAGGCATTTCCTGGTTGAATGCGGAGTTGATTCAATTCTATATACAGTGTTCCTAACGAAATGCTTCCTTTGACCATCGGAACAAAAGCTACATAGGCACTGCCTTTACCTTGTTCTCCTCCTTGAATTTGGTACAGATTGGGTACCTGAGTTGCAAAATCACTTTTAATGTAGGCTTCTTGCAATTCCTGAAACGACTTTCCTTCAACTGTACCCGCAAGTTGAGCCCCTAAAGGAGAAAAAATACGGATGACCACTTCAAATTGGTCAAAGTAGTTATCTAAATAAATTTTCCGGATTTTTCTGATTACTGGATCCTTAGATAGCAAGGGGTCTCCCAATCGATTTTGAATAAACAAGTCATTTTTTAGTCTTGAAAAAATATCCCCTAAAAATAAAATCGTTTGACTATCTGCAACCATTAACTGCTGCTTAGCAAAGGTGACTTTTGCTTGGATGACGCGTTCTTTTTTTGCTTGATAACTACTTGCAGATACAATTGAAGCAGCTACCAAACTTGCGTAAAATAAGGTTAAGAAGGTTTCCAAACCCAATCGGTAAATGTTTGAAAACAAGTCAAACCTAAGAATAGAAAGAAGAAACAAGAAATGAATCACTCCTGCAATACCCAACCAAAATTCCCAAATAAAAAACCCTACCAAGCAACAACTCGCCACCAAATAAAGTACCTGGTAAACCACATTTCCTCCAACTCCTCCTTTAGAAACTAATTGAACCACACTAAGGCTCAAGAACACATAGGCTCCAGCAACCAAAAACAAAATCAAAAAACTAGTTCCTACCCACGGGTCAAAATTAGGAACCGATGATATATCCATTCGCCAACTCGCATTCAAAACCAAATCACGAGTGATTCCCCATAAAACAAAGAAAAATAAAGTAGAAGTAAGAAAAGTAGTCCCCAACACTACTTTTTCTGACATTCGGTTTCTCCATATTAAAAATTTATCTAAAACGGATTTGGTAGAGAACTGATAGACCAAAAGACCAACAATAAATGCCAAACAACTGCTGTGCAACAAGAGATCTCCTAAGCTTGGAATCCAGTTTGAAGAAGCGTAATAACTGGATTCAAAAAGGGGAATATCAATAAATGATTGCGGGAAATCGAATACGAGCATGACTACCCGTACTACAAACAGAATTATGGATCCATATCCTATTGCTTGCCAAACTTGGCCTTTATCCCATTTCTTTTTTAAAAAAATAAAGCTGAGAAAGGCATATAAAAGAAATATGGAACTACTAAATACAAGTAAGGGGGTATTCCAAGATTTACCCACTGAAACAAAGCCAGGCTGAAATTCTATGCCGAATAGAGGCTGTCCAAATCTTGAATTTACTGAAAAGGTACCTTCCTCAGGATTTGGAAATAATGTAAAAAGGGAATTGCCAAATACCGCTTGATTTGGCCCCATATTCACATACTCATTTTGTAGAGTACCTGGCCA
>JAURGC010000163.1 GCA_030833985.1 Algoriphagus sp.
CAGCGCAATTCGATCTATCCCCATTCCGAAAGCATAGCCCGAATACACTTCGGGGTCAATACCGCAGTTTCGAAGCACATTTGGGTCTACCATTCCGCAGCCCATGATTTCTAGCCAACCGGTACCCTTGGTCATACGGTAGTCGGTTTCGGTCTCTAACCCCCAATACACATCTACTTCTGCACTGGGTTCGGTAAACGGAAAATAAGAAGGCCTCAGTCGAATTTTAGATTTTCCGAAGAGTTTGGTCGTGAAATACTGAAGCGTCTGTTTCAGATCTGCGAAAGAAACATCTTTGTCAATATACAAGCCCTCAACCTGGTGAAAAAAGCAATGCGAGCGTGCCGAAATGTCTTCATTTCTGTAGACCCGTCCGGGCGAAATGGTTCGAATCGGAGGCTGGTTTTGCTCCATATGACGCACTTGCACCGAAGAGGTGTGGGTGCGCAGCAAAATGTCTGGGTTGGTTTGAATGAAAAAGGTGTCTTGCATGTCTCGTGCCGGATGATGATCGGGCAAATTGAGTGCCGTGAAGTTATGCCAGTCGTCTTCAATTTCAGGTCCTTCTGAGACCCCAAATCCGATAGAAGAGAAAATATCGACTATCTTATTTCTTACGATACTAATGGGATGACGACTTCCTAATTCATAAGGAAACCCAGGTCTGCTGAGATCCAATGCAGGCCCTGCTGAAGGGGATTTAGTGGCAGCATTTTCTTGTTTGAGTTGCTCTACTTTGGCGGTGGCAGCCTGTTTAAGCTGATTGATCGCTTGACCAACGGACTTGCGCTCAGAAGCCTCTACATTCTTAAAGGATGCGAATAAATCGTTGAGCTTTCCTTTTTTACCTAGGTATTCAATCCTAAAAGCTTCGATCTCTTTAGGATCTGTACTCTGAAAAGCTTCAACCTTTTTTATTAAATCTTCGATTTGAGCAATCATCGCCTCGTTTTGGGGCTTTAAAAGTAGTAAAGGATTTTCAAAGACTCTAGCTCGGGAGGCCTCTAAAACTAAAAAGCGCACGAATGACTTTGCTTACTACTATCATAGGGTTATCTTTATAATTCTTTTAACTGAATAAAAATTAGATGGCGTCACGCATTCAGCCCATAATTGCAACTCTTTTCTTGATGATGTTTTGTGCGTCTGAATTCTCTATTTACACGCTTGACTCTGCGAATGAAATAGTACAACTAGAACTTGAATCAGAGGATGCAAATGATACAGATGAAACTTCTGAAGTCAAGGACCAGATTAGCGATGTCTTTTTTGCAGACCAAACGGCAAGAGGTCATTTTATGGCGCGTAATGTTGCAAGCGTTTCTAAAAACCCCCCAGGTGAGACCTCTTTAGGTGTTCGTGAAACCTTATCCGAACCACCAGAACTGAAGGCGTAATTCGGTCTATAATTTCAGTTTCTCACTTATTCTAATGTTATCATGTTTAAAAGTTCAAAGGCAGACTTTCCTGCCAGTATTGAATTGTTTGTTGTTGCCATTCCATTGTGTCTTGGAATATCTCTAACGCTCTTCAAAATTTATAAAACCTATTGTCCTTGTAGTGGAGAATTTAATTCCGTAGGGATATTGAAGAATTAACTTAAAAAAAGCATCTGAATTATGAAAAATATATTTTCTAACATAAAAGGGGACGTCTTGGGTGGACTTACTGCAGGTATAGTTGCCCTTCCATTGGCATTAGCTTTTGGGGTCAGCTCAGGCTTAGGTCCTAGCGCTGGACTTTACGGCGCTATTTTCTTAAGTTTTTTTGCTGCTTTATTTGGAGGTACCCCTACACAAATATCAGGGCCCACAGCTCCAATGACTGCCGTAAGTATGGTAGTGATTGCTTCCATTTTAAGTGTACATAACGGATCAATTGCACAAGCACTTCCCTATATATTAGGAGTCTTTTTACTAAGCGGTTTATTTCAAATCGCACTCGGGCTCATGGGTGTAGGAAAATATATTAAATACATTCCTTACCCAGTAGTCTCTGGGTTTATGACTGCGATAGGTGTAATTATTTTAATTACTCAAATTTTACCTGTAGTGGGTTATGATGTAAAAGGCGATGATTTTTATGTAGACCAATTCAAACCACTTGCAGAAGAAAAAATACTTGAACAGATATTACTTGATGAATCTAAAGAGGGTTTATTAGTTCTTGAAGATTTCGAAGAAACCATCAAAAGAGCTGAGAAAGTCAATGAGAGCGCCATTTATGATGAAGCTGTAAATTTAGCGAAAAACAATTCTTCAGGTGTGGTGGGAACCCTGCGCACACTGCCACGCGCTTTAGGTGGGATCAATTGGTTAGAAGTGATATTGGCATTGAGTACTATCGCTATTATTTATGGATTTAAAAAAATCACTACCGCCATACCCAGCACACTTGTAGCATTACTTCTTGTTTCTGGAATTGCTGTAGGGTTTGGTTTAGAGTACAAATCAATACAACAAATCCCCGAAGGATTTCCCAAAATTCAATGGTCCCTGTTTACAGAAGTCAGTTATGTCCAACTTATCCCTTACATCTTAACAGCACTTACCCTGTCTCTATTAGGGGCCATAGACTCCTTATTGACTTCGATTGTCGCTGACAACTTGACCAAAACGCGACACCTTCCCAATAAAGAATTGATTGGTCAAGGTATTGGAAATTCAATTGGAGCTCTTTTTGGAGGAATTCCAGGAGCGGGAGCCACAATACGAACAGTGGTAAATATTCAATCTGGAGGAAAAACCCGAATTTCAGGTATGGTGGCTGCAGTAGTACTTTTGGTAATCTTATTAGCATTGAGCTCTGTGGCTTCTCAAATTCCAGCTGCAGTGTTAGCGGGAATTTTGGTAACAGTGGGAATAGGAGTGATGGATTACAAAGGATTAAATACTTTATCCAAGATGCCTCGAGCAGAGGTGATAGTGATGGGGGTCGTTCTTATTTTAAGCGTCTTTTGGAATTTGGTTTATGCTGTTGGAATAGGACTTGTCCTGGCCTCCCTATTCTTTATGAAAAAAATGGGGGATATTGCGCAGGAAGATGCCCGCGTTTCTTCCATTTCCGAAGAAATAGCGTGGAAGGATGAAGCCCAGCTGAGCGAATCCTTTAAGGAAAGAGTCTTTATTAAACACCTTAGTGGACCCTTGTTTTTCGGTTTTACCTCTGAATTTATAATCCTTTCCAAACAAATACCTAATACAGCAAGTATCGTCATAATTAGAATGGATATGGTTCCTTATATAGACCAATCGGGTCTTTTTACACTAGAAGATGTTTTAATGGATTTGATTGATAAAGAAATTGAAATTCTGATCGTAGGGATTCAATCGCAACCCAAATACTTAATGAAAACCATAGGGATTATAGGAAAAATGATACCGGAGGAAAATATATTTGAGCAATTTACCGATTGCAAATCTTTTGTAATTTCTAAAGAAGCTCAAATTAAAGCCTAAATCTGTGTCTCTTTCTTTAAATACACCCTTTTAATTTTTAGCAGAAGGAAGGGTATAGCGTTAATGGTTCCCTAAAAGATATAGTTGTGCTGCATCTTAGAGCATAGGAGGAGGGATTTCGGATACCTTAGAGCGATTTCCAAACTAAGCCTCTATGGAGATTGATGTGCGTAAGACGCAATCCTCGGATTACGACCTTGTAGAAGCATTACAAGATTTTGGATACAAACCCAAGGAGAGTAATAATAGCTCGTAAGTGATCTCACTGCGCTGGATAGCAGAAAACCTCCTCAAAAAAGAGGGTCTTAAGCAGTGATTAGTCTAAAAAAGATACCTCGCCATTCTTTACATTGTAAATGGCGCCGATGATTTTTATGGCGCCTCTCTCTTCCATGTCTCGAAGCACGTTAGAATAGGTTTTGATGTTTTGGACGGTGAGTTTAATATTTTCTAAAGCTACCGCATCAACAAAGCTGCTGTTTTGAGAAGTACGCTGTGTCGGATCAGTAGGCTCTTTTACATTTTGAATTGCTGGATTGATTTTAGCAAGCAAGGAGGTGAGATTGCCCAACTCTGCTTTGTCACAAGCGCCTTTAACGGCCCCACAAGAAGTGTGGCCAAGGACAACCACTAGTTTAGCTCCCGCAATTTTACATCCGAACTCAAGACTTCCTAAAATGTCTTCATTGACAATGTTACCGGCAACCGTTGCCCCAAAAACATCGCCGATTCCTTGATCAAAAATAAGCCTAATCGGCACTCTAGAATCTATACAACCAAGTATACAGGCGAAGGGATATTGCCCCGATGCCGTTTCTGCGATTTGAGTTGCGAATTCTCGCTTTTGTCTAATTCCTTCCAGAAAACGCAAATTGCCTTTTTTCAAAAGTTGGACGGCAGTTTCAGGGGTTATTTTAGATTGAGCTTCGGCAGTGAGGGTATGCATTTCTTGGAAATTAAAGGCGATAAACTCAAAGATAGGACAATTTAATTCATTAAGTAGACAGCCTAATTACTCAGCTTAATTCTGCGCAATTCGCTGTCTTTCATCCAGCCTGACTGCCCATTGGCAATTCGAATCTGAGTATATTCTTGAAAGCGTTCTAGTATTTGAACCTTAGTGCCCTCGTGTAGTTCAAATACTACTGGGGCTTCTGATTTGGGTTCTGATACTACTAAAACGCGCGGTTCAAACACTATGGCTGAGGTATCGTTTTCTAAAAGCGTCTTTGCCTTTAAGGTTAGCCCGTATAATACCAGTGAAAGCAGGTAAAATGCGATTGAAGCCCTCCACCATAATTTGCGCTTTTTAAGTCTGTAGATTACGTATAGTGTTAGGCCAATTGCGCCGAAAACGATCGAAATGGCTCCCCATGCTTTCAACGGAATGAGCGCAAAAAGGCTATTTACAAC
>JAURGC010000096.1 GCA_030833985.1 Algoriphagus sp.
AGTCTAGCCCAAATACCCCTGCACGACGGCAAACTTTCCTGAGATTTGTTACAGCAAGATCCCATTCGACCTTTCTCTGTTCAGGAGACACAAGTCTTGCCTTTCCTACAGCCGAATACATGGGGCCCGCCACAAAACCTGCTCCCAGTTCGCTGGCGATCTCCAAACAAGCATCCAAGTAGGTAAAGCAAGTCTGGTGAAATGCTGGATCATCATGCGTCAAATCCCTGCTGGGCCCAAAGGCTCCGCAAATGATTGCCTTTAGTTCTTGGTCGGCCAACGCCTTTTTTACGAGATGTAAGTCAATCAAGGAAGGATCTTCCACAGGGATTTCGACCGCATCGTAGCCAAAGTTTTTTATCTTCGGAAACAAAGCAATCGTCTCTCGATTAAATGGGGAAGTCCAAAGCCAGGTACTTACCCCAAAAGTTACATCCAATGCCATGGTTTACTTCCTTACGACCATGATGCCATTCATGATTCTCCAGTGACCAGGCACGGTACATATAAATGGATACTCTCCAGGCTCTGTTGGGGCGGTAAACACTAGCGTTTCCTTGCCTTCGGGACTAACTAGCACAGTGGCAATAATCACTTCTGGGATTTCAGGCACATAGTTTAGTTCCGCTCCCTTTGGATTTTTAGCCAATTCATCTGCTGCTTTTCCAATCACTTCCATGCTTCCTTTTTTACCGATTACCAGGTTATGTTGCATGAAATCTAGGTTTTCAAAGTCGATAGTTACCTGTGTGCCCGCCTGAACTGTAAAGGAAGGCTTGTCAAACTTCATTTCATGAGGAATTACTCCCAATTTAATGGTGGTAGTTCCACTTGTTGTGGTAGGTGTAGGCAAACTTGCTACAAGAGCCAATTCTGAACCCGGTTGCTTAAGAGTAAGTATCGAGCTTTTGCTTAATCTACCTCCAAACCACCAGTTACCTCCGTATTTGCCGACTACATTTTTACTGTCGTTTGATCCCACTCGAACCTTATCAGGGTTAAGTGGCTGGGTAAATAGTCCATCCGTTTTGCCTTTGGCGATTTCTTCTCCATTGATTTGAAGGGATAGGGTGCCATCCGATATTAAAGTAGCATCCACTGTAAATTGAGTGGTAGGTAGGGCTTTTTTGGAACTTATAATGGTGAGTCTATCCTGCTGAGCAACCGCAAAATGGAGCGCATTCTGATAAATATAAAGGCTGTAGCCGTTTGTATTATTGCCTTGAGCCATCAAAACTCCCTCAAGTGGGTTGTCCCCTTTAGAAAGGATAATTCGTACACCAATCTCTTTTCCTGTTACATCTGGAGGGAATAAAATACTGTTTCGCTGATCCAACGGATATTGTTCAGCTACCAAGCTCCTGCTGATTCGGTCAGGAAGTGGGAGAGTACTTTCGCCAGAAGCTTGAATTGCTGCTTTTGCATCTCGCTTAGCAAATTCTGAAGGATGAGTCAATACCGCTGCAAATAAAGCTTGTGGTAAGAATGCGTCTTGTCCATTTTCTTCTACCTCTGCTTCCTCCAGCAAAATTTTTGCTGCAGCTGAAGAAGTAGGCATTTCAGAAAGGGCTAAAAAAGCTTCTTTGCGCGTATGTAAATCAGGATCTCGCAACAAGTTGCTGGTAAGAATTGCTTCGGAAGTAGTTTCATTTCGTGGAATTACGCGGAGCGCATTTTTACGTACTGCTGCAGATGGATGATTGAGTGCTTTCAACACTATATCAGTAGCTTCTTGATTTTTCCCTGTTAATTCTCCTAAACCATGAAGCGCCCACAGGGCATTGATTGCGGGTCCGTTGATACCTACTTTGTCTTGATCCTGGTTTCCAATAAGGGAATACAGATCACTAAGAATAGATTTTTCTTTTCGCTCTACAATCAAACGTTGAGCTGTCATTCTCCAGAAGAGGTTATCGCTCTTTAAAGCTTCGATAAGCTTAGCAGGTGTGGCATCTTTCAAATCGAATGTTTTGGCATCCTTGCCTCCTTTGTAGCTAATTCTGTAGATACGTCCGTGTTTGCTATCTCGAAGTGGATTAATGTAGGCATTGCCATTTCCATTTTCAAAGCCACGCGGGGTAGGGTTGTGTTGAATGATGAAATTGTACCAATCTGCTACCCAAAGCGCACCATCTGGACCAACTTCTGCATGGACCGGTGAAAACCATTCATCAGAGCTGGCTAAGATATTAAAGCCATTTTTTTCTTTGTAGCTTGATCCATCTGGGGCAATCATTGCTTTGTGGAGTACACGTCCTGTTGGCTCTGCTACAAAGGCTATACGGTTCCAATAGGATTCTGGAAAGCTACGCGCCGTGTAAAAATTATGTCCAGCAGCAGCAGTATAGCCCCCAAACCAGTCTACCTGACGGAGGAAAGGAGTGAGGTGTGGCATATCGTAGTGGCTATCGATGCCATGTACGGTATTCGCAGAACCTTGGAAGATAGGCCGTTTCAGGTAGTTGTTGGCCATAGAAAAATACACGCTATGCTGACCATTGGCAGTAGATAAGAAGGTTTCAAAATCTTCTGTAAAACCTAATCCCCAGGTATTATTAGAAGAATTACCCAAGTATTCCAAATTACTTGCATCCGGAGCAAATCGATATACACCTTGACCAAATGAATGTGCTTGGCCACCCACTTCTCCTCTGAATCCGGAATAACCTAAAACACCCCATATTTTATTATCGAAGCCATACTTCAAATTAGAAGGACCTGCGTGAGTATCGCTTTTGCCCCAGCCAGTTATCACCACTTCTCTTACATCAGCTACATCATCTCCATCGGTGTCTTTGAGGAAAATAAAATCAGGGGCCATGGAAATCAAAACTCCTCCATTGACAGCCATGATTGAAGTGGGGATATTCAATTTATCGGCAAAAACAGTGACTTTATCAGCTTTGCCATCGCCATCTGTATCTTCTAAGATTTTAATTCTATCGTTACCTCCCTCAGTACGTACCTCATTTGGATAATCTACGGTTTCGATTACAAACAGTCTTCCTCGCTCGTCCCAAGCCATCGCCATGGGATTGATGATCATGGGTTCGCTGGCAAATAATTCCATCTCAAATTCAATAGGTAATTGCACCAATTTCATACTCTCTTCAGGAGATAGAGGTAATTGGTAGCGAGGTGCAGGGTCACGTTTTTCGTAATTAGGAATTTCAGCATCCTGAAATTGAGGAGTAGGAATTTTATACTCGGCAAGGAGCTGGGTCACTTTTTCTCCTACCGCCCACAGGATGCCATTGGCAAGTAATTCATGAAATTCAGGTTGCTTCCAGGTTTCCTCGTTATGCCCATACGCTGTATAAAATACGCGACCTTCTCCTTCGTTACGGATCCAAGTGTAGGGTTCCTTTTTTTCACCTTCTTGGCGTTCCATTAATACCTGAATATCGGGATTAACTTGGCTATGGACATAAGTTTCATCCCAAGTCTCAAACTCACTGATTCCTTGTAGTATAGGATGTGTAGGTTCAAGTAATTGTGTAGTAAATCTTCCAGTACCATGGGTACTAAATTGACCACCTACAGCTTGCACATACCAGTCTGAGTTTCTAAAGCAGAAGGAGCCACTATGCAAAGGAATCAAGGCCTTTCCACCTTGAACAAAGGATTTGAGGGCTGCTTCTTGGGAAGTGGAGATGGAATCATGATTGGCATAGATCAGTAAACCATCGTAATTTTGAAGCACCTCATCTTTCAGATCATTGGGATCTGCGGTATAGGTAAGGTTGATCCCTTTTTGAAACAAGGGAGTGGAAATGTGCATCATCAATTTTTCGGTATTGTGATGATCACTGTCGTGTCCCAAGACTAAAATTTCCACACGTCTTGGTTCATTCATTGATAGAAAAGCATTCTTTTTGCCGCAGGCAGTGAAGAAAAGCACAAAGATTAAGGGAAGAAGACCAATTGGTCTCCAAATCATGCTAGGGCGCATAGGCTGGGTTTGAGGTTAATTAAATTTAAATAAACAATTCAAGGTAAAGAATTAAGATAACGGTTTAAATTAAAACTTCTTATTGAGAATTTAAAGTCATTTTTTTTAAGTGTAGACTCAAAAGGGATAAGTTTCCAAATTTATATTCCAAAGTAGAGGTAGAATATAATAGATCATTAATGAAAGTAAAACAATAGAAGTTAGGTTGAGCCAAACACCTGCTTTAACCATATCCTTTATTTTAAGGTATCCTGAACCAAAAACCACCGCATTAGGAGGGGTGGCCACAGGAAGCATAAAGGCACAACTCGCTGCCATGGTAGCACCAATCATGATTCCAAAAGGATGGATGTCAAGTTTGATAGCTACAGAGGCCAGAATTGGAAGAAGCATGGAAGCGGTGGCTACATTGGAGGTTACTTCAGTGAGGAAATTAACAGCTGCAATAATGATCAATAGAAATAAAAAGAACCCAACCCCATCGATTAATGTAAAACGTTGCCCTATCCAATCAGCTAAGCCTGTTTCCTTAAAACCCTCAGCCAATGCCAAGCCACCACCAAATAGGATGAGAACACCCCAAGGAATTTTTTCAGCAGTATTCCAGTCTAAAATTCTTCCCTTCACTCCATTTTTTTTAGAAGAGGGGAGAAGCAATAAAAATAATACCCCAGTTAAGGCAATTATTGTATCGTCAAGCTGCGGCAATAAAGGAGCCAATAAAAAGCTTCGAGTTATCCATGCGAAGCAAACCGTTCCAAATACCATAAGTACAATTTTCTCTTCGAAGGTAATTCTGCCTAGGGCGCTCAATTGATTACTAATGACCGATTTGGCTTCATTTAGTTTAAAATTTTTGGGTAATGGATTACCAAAGTTCACTAGGTAGATCCAGCAAATTGCTGTTAAAACCATGGTAAATGGAAGCGCGAAAAGCATCCATTCATTGAAATCGATGGTGTAATTGTATAATTTATCGACTACTGCGCGAAGAATATTGTTTGTTGGTGTACCAATTAAAGTAGCCATTCCTCCAATGGACGCGGAATATGCGATCCCCAGCATGATATTTTTGCCTAGGTTAGAGGCTAATTGCTCCTGTCCTGAACCCAAATGCGATTTAAACTGAGTTACTACAGCCAAACCGATAGGAAGCATCATCAAAGCAGTAGCAGAATTGGATATCCACATGGATAGAAAGGCAGTAGCTAGGATAAATCCGAGAACAATACGACGCAAATCTGTACCCAATAAATTTATTATGTTAAGTGCAATCCGCTGATGCAAATTCCATTTCTCAATAGCTGTGGCTAAAAGAAATCCTCCCATATACAGCATCACCGTTGGATCCATATAATTGGAGGAAATGGTCTTCAAGGGTAAGATTCCTGTTAAAGGAAGTATAATCAATGGTAGAAAAGCGGTGCCTGCAATAGGGATGGCTTCCGATGTCCACCATATAGCCATCCATGCTGTGAGTGCCAACATAAGATTACCTTCAGAGGACAGCCCCTCAGCTTCTATTAAAAGAATGATTGCTAAAAAGATTAGGGGACCGGAAACTAAACCAATTCTAGGAAGCCAATTATTCATGTGCATGATTAGGTTTATGAAAACGGTTAATAGACGTTAGGAGGTAAAAGTCGTCAAGAGGGAATTGGGGATAACCCAGAAAGTTATTTAACATAATATAAATTATACAACATAAAAACAGGCATTTAAATTAAATAAGCTATTCCCTTGATTTGAGGACTCCCACATAGTAATCAGGATCTACCATAAGATCTTGTGGCTCACCTAGCCCAAGACTCTGCCAAGTTGTTTTGGGTTGAAGCCGAACTATTTTTCCATTAAGTGTTACATCTACCGGCATTTCAAAATCATTCACTGCATTGATCCATCGATAATTAACCATTCCATCTTGCGCATAATATTCAAAAATAGGAATTCGTATATCACGCAAATATTGGTCAAAAACTTTCCCCAAATCCAACCCCACTTCTTTGGAAATATAGGTTTCGATTTCCTCAGTAGTCACCGTCTGGTGATAAAACTTTTGATTTAAACCTCTCAAAATTTGCCTCCATTTTTCATCATCTTGAAGAATTTGTCGAATCATATTCAGCAAATTCCCTCCCTTGTAGTACATATCACCAGAACCTCGCTTATTGAGTCCATAAGTACCAATAATAGGCATATCATTGGCAATGTTCATGCGTGTGCCACGTACGTAAGCCTGTCCAGCTTCTTTGCCGTAATGATAGTCTAGAAACAAACTCTCAGAATAGTTGGTGAAACTCTCGTGAATCCACATATCCGCCACATCCTTGTAAGTGATGTTGTTGGCAAACCATTCGTGCCCAGCCTCATGGATAATAATAAAGTCAAATTTCATTCCCCAGCCTGTACCGCTAAGATCCCGTCCTCGATACCCATTTTGGTAGCCATTGCCATACGTCACTGAACTCTGGTGCTCCATACCCAAATACGGTGCATCAACTAATTTAAACCCATCTTCGTAAAATGGATACGGTCCAAACCAATGCTCAAAAGCTTGCATCATACGCCTGGCATCTTGAAAATGAACTTTTGCCTTTTCTAAATTTTCTCGTAGAACAAAATAATCCATGTCAAGCGTCCCTTTTTCACCAGCATATTTCTCCCCAAAGTGAACGAAATCCCCCACATTGATATTCACTCCATAGTCATTGATGGGATTGACTACTTTCCAATGAAAGGTATCCATGTCTTCGCCAACTTCAACTTCAACCAAACGGCCATTTGAAATATCCATTAAGCCTTTGGGAACCGTCACATGCATATCCAAGCTATCCACCTCATCGGCTGGATGGTCTTTGAGTGGCCACCAGATGCTAGATCCTATCCCTTGATTGGATGAAGCCACAAAAGGAAGTCCATTGCTGTCTTTTTGCCAAGTAATCCCCCCATCCCAAGGTGGACGAATAGCCTCTTTAGGAATGCCTTCGTAACTAATGTGTATTTGCTCGACTTTTCCTACTTCCTGATTTTTTGTCAAAGTCACCCAGTGTACCGCACCTTCTCGTCGAAATTTTAGCGACTCCCCTCCTTGTGTAATCGACGTAATCTTGAGTGGTTCTTGTAGGTCAATCTGTAAAATTTTTGCTTTACTTACTACCTCGTAAGTTATTATATTTAAACCTTTTATAGATTTAATATTGGGATCTATATGGACCGTTAAATCGTAATGCTTCAAGTCCCACCAGCCGCGTTCTGGGGTAATACTTCCTCGAAGGGTATCCGCACGAGTTGCTGTTTTTTGTGCAAATGCTGAAGAATTAAGAAAAAAAGGTAGGCCAACAAGGCCAAAAGCGACTAAACTTTTTAGGATATTTTTCATGGAATTCAGAAAATTCTAGGGAATTACCGTCCTCCTGGAGGGCAATGCGTTTTTAGAAATTGGGTAAATAAGGTACGCAGGTGTTGGTTTGTACCATTTCCTTCATTTATGCCATGGCTTCGGTTGGGGTATGGCATAAAGTTAAATTGCTTACCCTGCTTAATTAATTCATTGATTAGCAACTCCGCATTGGCATAGTGAACATTATCGTCACCCGTACCATGGATATACAAGAGATTGCCTTTCAGATTTTTTGCATGTGTAATGGGTGATCCTGCTACAAAATCTTCCAAGTTTTCTTGGGGCAAGCCCATGTAACGCTCTTGGTAAATGTTGTCGTAGGACAACTGATTGGCCACAGCTGCCATAGAAATCCCTGTTTGAAAGAGGTCAGGATATTGAAACAGCAGGTTAAGTGTAGCAGAACCTCCCCCACTATGGCCCCAAACTGCCATTCGAGTAGCATCTACAAAAGGCCAGTTTCTTATCTGCATGGCAGCTTCTGCCTGGTCTGAGATGTTTAGTCGTCCAATTTTCCGATAAATGCTTTTTCGCCAAGCCCGACCCTTGGGGGCTGGCGTACCACGGTTGTCAATGGATATGTAAATATATCCATCTTCCGCTAAGTCCCCCTGGTAATGACGATTTCTTCCAACACCATAACTGTCTTTCACATTGGCACCCCAGGGTTCAGTGTATACAAAGAATAGCACTGGATATTTCTTTGTGGGATCAAAATTCTTAGGCTTTACCATCCAGCCATCCATTTCTGTGCCGTCAGCTGTATTAATTTTAAAGAATTCCACAGGTTTGCTGGCCTGGTTAACTGACAACTTGGATGCAATGCTTAGATTTGGATCCAATGGCTGGTGCTTGGGAAGGCTAATCCATTCGCTGACAGGTTGGGTAAAACTATTGGAAAACTGATGCATTCCATACTTTCCACTTGGTGAAATCACGTACGAATGTGTTCCAGGTAGCTCTGCAGGAGTAACCCGTTCGGCGGCTCCTTTCCCATCCAATTTGGCCTTATAGAGGTATTTCTGCGTGGCATTATCAGGGGAGGCATGAAAATAAAGTGTATTTTCTTTCTCATTAAAATGCAAAAGATTGATTACATCGTAATTACCATGGGTTACAGGAGTCACCTTACCATTCAAGTCAATCCGATATAAATGTCTCCAGCCATCTTTTTCACTAAACCATAGGAATTCCTTTCCTGCATTGATCCACTTAAACTCGTGTCTGTAGGTAAGCCCATAGGTGTTTTCCCAGCTGGACAATACATCAATCCATGTTTCGTCTTGTTCCTCAAAAATGAGATTTGCTACATTCTTAGTTAGGTCGACTCCGAAAATTTTGCTGTGATTTTGCTTGCGATTGAGTTGCTGTACCAATAGGAGTTCTGGTGAATTCCATTCCATTCGAGGCAAGTAATGTTGCTGTGGATCTCCTGGAATATTGAGCCAAGTAAGTTTTTTGCTGGCTAGTTCAATTACTCCAATTCTGGCAGGAGATGGAGATTCTCCTACTTTGGGGTACTCTACTGGAATAATTTGGGAATAAATTGAATCTGTGGTATTGATCATGTAGTAATCTCGAATCCGGTTGGCATCGATTTGCCAAAATGAAATACGGCTCCCATCTGGACTCCATTGGAAGCCATCTCGACAAGCAAATTCTTCTTCGTATGCCCAATCAAAGGTTCCATTTATCAGCTTTCGGTTACCATCTAACGTTAATTGAGTGATTTGACCAGTGTTCAAATTTTCCAAGTATAGATTGAATTCGCTGACATAAGCAATTTGTGACGCATCGGGTGAAAGTTTGGCAAACCGCAAGGAAGATTCTGGCAATCCCACCCCCACTTGTTTGAGTCCTTTTGTTTGCAAATCAAACACCCAATAATCCCCTTGAGTATCCAGCCTCCATACATGTTTAGTATTCGTATAGATCAGTGCTTTATTCTGATCTTTCGATAAACTGAAATCACGTACAACCAAGGGATCCTTCCCTTCTTGACTTAAATCAGAACTAGAAATAAAAACTTCTGGCAAATTCGCAGGCAGGGAATACCGAATC
>JAURGC010000183.1 GCA_030833985.1 Algoriphagus sp.
AGTAACTACCCAACAAATCTCAGAAGCATTGGCTACCAAAGGGTTTGAAATCGACAGAAAGAAAATCGCAATTAGTGTCCCAGTAGAGGGTGCAGGCGAGTTCTCTGCCGACATCGACCTACATAGAGAGGTGAAAACGCAGGTGAAATTTGTCGTAGTAGGCGAATAAGTTATCCGTAAAACAAAAAAAAGTCCCGCACGTGTGCGGGACTTTTTTTATGCCAATGCTGATTCCAAATCCTCCACCAACTTCTTGGCAACAGCCTTACTGTTTTTTTCTCGAGTAGCCTTGAAGATAGAGAGTGCAGCTTCACTTTTTGCAATCAACCCAGATGGGTTTAGATCGTTTTGGTAGCTTCCCCAACACCAATCAAGTTCAGCAGCCAACTCTGGCTGGGCTAATTTCTCCAGTTTCTCGATGACAGGAGTCATCACTTTTTCCATTCTTTGAGAGTTCATACTAGAATTTTTTAATTAATATTCTCTATTATTTAACAAATGACGTATATTTTTATTATATATTCAAAATATTAATTAATTTATTGCCATTTTATCAATTTCAATCGATTTCCTAGCGGTTTTTTCACCCCATAAGTCTACTACTAATTTGTCCTAAACCCTCATTTCCAAGTTACTTGATACCAAATGTTTAAGTTAGAACGAGCGGTGAAAATCAAAATTCTTTGGCATGAGGTTTGGAAAAAATTTAGGAGAACTCTACCTTTGTACCATCAAATGAAAGAACTCTTTCATTTTGCTAAATTGACTGATGGTGTAACTGGCAACACGTCTGATTTTGGTTCAGAAGAGTCTAGGTTCGAGCCCTAGTCGGTCAACAAAAAAGACCTCCCATTTTTGGGAGGTCTTTTCATTTTCTATTCAATGAAAGAACGGTATTTTATTTATACAAGCCGTTGAATAGCATTTTGAAGGTACCGTGTGCCTGACCTCGGAAAGTAATCTCAGGACCAAAGGCAAATAATTTACCTTCACCCACACGGGCTTCAAATGCAGTTACTCCCTGTTTAAGGTAATTTTGCCCCCAAGCCCAGCCGCTACGCAACGGTGGTTCAGAACCAAACCAAGCCAAAGGTGTCACTCCCAACTGGGTTGCCTCAGGACTAAGTCGAAAGACTGGGCTATTATTAAATAAGACATCTGCTTTCTCCCCCATTCCATAATTGATTGGCGAAGCTACATTCACCTGCATCTCCAATACACTGCCTGGTATGTAATATTTTTCACCAGTCAACATTTTTTCCTTCCCATTCTCTACCTCTATCAAGGCATTGGAAACAGGGAGACCCAAGTGAGTTGCCAAAGAAGTAGCGGCACCTACTGTGATGATCTGCCCCCCTTGCTCTAGAAATGCTTTCAGCTCAGGAATGGATTTGTTCACAGAAAGTCTTCCCAGCATCCTTTGGTATTCCGCAGGGATATCTTCTTTTTTTGGCTGAGCACCCATTCCATAGCCCCCACCAGTACCGGGCATCCCCGGGCCAATGAAAAGCAAAACGTCAAATTTTTCTTTTAAATCGCCCGCATCAATTTCCATAGGGAACACTTGTGCATAGTCAAAGTGAAATTGTTCCATAATCCAGCGCGTCCATCCAGAAGGCATGGAGCCTCCATAGTAATCGTACAGGCCAATACGGGCAGGGAAAATTTCTTTGGCTCCAGAAGGCACTCCCTCAGCTACTTTTGGAACGACCCCATGTGATTTTACGGCTAACTCTAAAGCTTTTTTTCCTGAGCTCGGTACATAAAACGACCCAGCAGGCACCGCTTTGGTTGGAACCTGAGTTCGGTACACCTTCACTTTGGCCTTCAATAAATCATTTACCACTTTGAAAGAATCATTTACTCGTGCATCTAAGAAATATCCAGAGGAAGAAGTAGGTAAACTGGCAGGAGCTGGTTCTAGTAATTGCCCGTAAGGAATCGGTTCAAAGGGGCCATCAAAGGCCTCTAGAATGCGATCTGCCTTCACACCCATCTGATAAGCCAAAGTCCAACCAGCAGCATCGTAGGGCCGAATTGGAGGACCTCCAGGGTACAAAAAATCATTAGGATGATCCTGAGGCTCAAACATATCCAAGACATGTGGCCGGAATGCCTGCGCTGTTTTTACAAGGTAGGATCCCTTAGGATAGCGCTTCTCCCCAATGGAAAAATCAGCCGTTGCTTGGTGTACCAAAACACCTGATTTGATCAATGCATTCAAAAATTTAATTGAAGTAGAAAAATCCGCTTGATCAGCCGGCAACACGTACCCTCTTGGATCCCGAAGAGAAGGATCTGCATAGACAGAATCATAGAAGGCTAGCGGAATACCTCCTCTGTTTCCAAAATAAGCTTCCTCAGGATCATCTGCGGCTTTCCTCCCTTTACTAGCATCAAAAGTCTTTTGAATCGCCTGTGCATATTTTGGATAACGGGTCCAGGTATCGGTATTTCCTCGCTCAATGGACTTTTTTCCCATCAAGTAAAAATTGTAAAGCAACTCATCTCCATGACGAACGGCATGATTTAAAATGGCATAATTCAACGATACGGAATAGTCTATGGATTTTCGGAAAGACCAGGGGCCTGGGGTTACAGGAAATGGATTTCCATTATTTGGAATCAAGCGATCTGGAACCAATGGAATAGAAAACGGAGAAGGATCTCCTACGATCTCCGTTAAAATACCAATCATATTGTGGTAATAGGGAGTAGTACGTAAGCCCCCATTCCACCAAGTGGAAAATACGGATCCCCCAAGTCGGGTATATCCTGGCTTTTCCTCTTGATGCAAGCGATTAATCATGGCTGCTCCGACTGCATCCAAACTAGTAATAATCAATGGATCAAACACATGATTGAATGGATCCCGATAGGGAGGGCCAGCTACTACAGTACCTGCAGGTCCAGATTGATGGTGGTTATACACGATCTGAGGCAACCATTCCACATACTGTTGGAGCGAAATATTGGTGGATTCCTTCATGTTATTCATGTAAAAATCTCTATTGTTATCGTGCCCCACGTACTTTTGATACAAAACAGGAATATTCTTGTTTCTCTTGGACTTATCCTCCGACCTCATGTACCAATTGGACATGATTTCCATTCCATCAGGATTCACATGAACGAGCAGAATAATCACCTCATCCAATATGCGGAGGGTCTCTTCGTCGTTTTTTGAAGCCAAGGTATACAGAGTTTCAATAAGCTGCTGTGCCCCTACCACTTCGCTTGCATGCAAACCTCCATCGATCCAAACAATAGGTTTCCCTTGATTTGCCAACGCTTTTGCCTCAGCTTCTGAAATTTCTGCTCTCCCTAGCTTCCGGGAGATCTCTTGGTACCGTTCTAAATCTGGGAAATTCTTTGGCGATGTAATCACCAAGAGTGGTTGCTCACGTCCAAATTCAGTTTGCCCAATACTTCGGTATTCCACCCGATCGGAGAGTTCAGCTACTTTCTTGAAGTAGGCTTCCGTTTGTGTGAAATTAGCCAGTTGGTAGGGCTCACCAATGGAGAACCCAAAGTGCTCTTTCGGGGTAGGTATCGATTGAGCAATCACCAATAAGGGTACAAAACCTACATGGAGTAGTAACAGAAGTATTTTTTTCATAGAAAACCAAG
>JAURGC010000194.1 GCA_030833985.1 Algoriphagus sp.
ATTGAAAAATCAGATGGTAGTGAATCTACTAATTTTGGAGACATTGTTACCACAGAAGAATTTACAGCCTTTGACCTGGCTTTTGATTTCAATATTACCGAAGGTGCAAATAGTGGTGTAAAGTATTTTGTGACCTTATCAGAAGGAAATAAAGGCTCCGCCATCGGCTTAGAATATCAAATTTTAGACGATGCACTACATCCTGATGCCAAGATGGGTAGAGATGGAAACCGAACCCTTTCCTCCTTGTATGATCTAATCAAAGCAGAAAAGCAACCACGTTTTGTACGTAAACCCGGAGAGTGGAACCAAGGAAGAGTGGTTGTCTATCCAGACAATAAGGTAGAGCACTACTTGAATGGGGTAAAAGTTTTGGAATACCAAAGAGGATCTCAAGCCTATCGCGAACTTGTTGCAATTAGTAAGTATGCAGTTTGGAAGCAATTTGGAGAAGCAAAACAAGGCCGCATTCTACTCCAAGACCATGGCGATGAAGTCCGTTACAGAAACATCAAAATCAAGTCATTAACAAATTAAAACACGCCCAAAATCACTATGTCAAAATCTTCCCGAAGAAACTTTATAAAAAAAAGTACTACACTAGCACTAGGTGCTTCTGCATTAGGTTCGCTCAGCTTTTCACCTAAATCTTATGCACGCATTAGTGGAGCCAATGATCGCCTAAATGTAGCTATTGCGGGCTTAGGAAGACGTCTTGGCGCGTTTTACGAGCCCATTGGATTGAAAAGCAGCAATGTCAATTTGCTGTATCTCTGCGATGCCATGCAGTCTCAAATGCCCAAGGCCGCTAAGAAATTTGAAAAATGGATTGACTACCAACCCAAACAAGAGCAAAACATCTTCAAGGTTTTAGATGATAAAGAAGTCGATGTACTCATCAATGCCACTCCTGACCACTGGCATGCTCCAGGGACCTGGCTAGCCTTAGAAAGAGGAAAACACGTGTATGTGGAAAAGCCCTGTAGCCACAACCCTCGTGAGGGAGAAGTGCTCGTAGCACTTCAAAAGAAATACAACAAGGTGGTACAAATGGGCAACCAGCAGCGCTCCGCTCCGGAAAGCAAGGAAATAATCCAAGCAATTCATGAGGGAGTCATTGGCAAAGTCCACTTTGCTAAGGCATTTTACAACAATTCTCGAGGAGCAGTTCCCAATCCTATTCAACAAGCAGCCCCTGCCGGCTTGGACTGGGACCTTTTTCAGGGTCCTGCTCCACGTAAATCTTATTTCCATGACACCTGGGACTACAATTGGCATTGGTATGGCTGGGATTATGGAACAGCAGAAACGGGTAACAATGCAACCCATGAATTAGATGTAGCACGCTGGGCACTTCAGGTTTCTTTTCCTTCTGCTGTATCAGTAGTAGCTAGAAAAATGCACTTTCCAGAAGATGGTTGGACGATGTATGACACCATGGATGCCACCTTTGAATTTGGAGATGGGAAAGTCATCCAGTGGGATGGAAAAAGTCGAAATAACTACAAAACCTATGGTTCGGATCGAGGAACAATCATTTATGGATCAGAAGGTACTGTCTATGTAGATCGAGGCGGATACCGTTTACACGATCGATCTGGCAAGGAAATCAAATCCAATAGTGCCTCAAATAACGAAGGAGGCACTGCTCTTGGCGGCGGGGGTGACATGAGTACTTTACACATTGTCAACTTCTTTAATGCCGTTCGGGGAACAGAAAAACAAAACTCAACCATCGAGGAAGGTGCTGTGTCTACGCTGATGTGTCATCTAGCCAATATTAGTAGCCGAACTGGAGAATCTTTGATTTGTGATCCAACAAATGGGCACATTCTCAATTCTCCAAAAGCCATGGCCTTATGGAGTCGTGAATATGAAAAAGGTTGGGCTCCTCCCCAGATTTAATTAGTTAAAAAATTCTAACTTACCTTAAGCATTTAACCTGGAGCAAAAATCTCCAGGTTTTTTTTACTTTCTACTCAAACAAAATTCCTCATTTTTAAGCGAATCCTTTAGTTTCGACCAAACTTTTCTACACTTTTTTTAAATACATCCTAATTAAATCCAATGGTGATGCTTGATTGAAGAATTAATCGCAATCGATTCCGTAAATCCACCCAAGTATAATTTGGACAAAGCGAGCACTTATATTTATCTTTTGAGTAAGTAAAATGAATAGGCTTATACCTTAATACCTTAATACCTTATTCTATTAATTAACACTAACCCCAAATTATTATGCTTAAAAAGTTTTACACGTACCTCACGGTAGTGTTGTTGCTAGTCTTCACTGCCAGTTTCGTACAGGCGCAAGACACGCAGGTAAGTGGTACTATTTTAGATGAAACAGGGATGCCTTTGCCAGGGGTATCCATTCTATTAAAAGGTACTACCCGAGGCACCACTACAGATTTAGATGGAAAATATTCCATAGCTGCACCAGCAGATGGTGTATTGGTCTTCTCTTTTATTGGATACAATAATATAGAAGAAACGGTAGGAAGCCGGAGTAAAATTGATTTAACCCTCACGCCTGACGTGTCGAATTTGGATGAAGTCGTAGTGGTGGGGTACGGTACACAGAAGAAGAGTCAGCTTACAGGAGCAATTTCTTCTGTAGGGAATAAAGAAATACAAGAACTCCCAATCACAGATGCACGCCAAGCACTTCAAGGACGAGCTGCAGGTGTGGATGTGGTTCAACCAGGTTCAAAGCCTGGATCGGCACCTCAAGTACGTATTCGAGGTCGTCGATCATTCAATGCCTCTAATGAGCCGCTTTATGTTATTGACGGGATACCGACAGTTGGTGGGCTTGAGGACATCAATCCGCAAGATATTACTTCCATGGAAGTGCTTAAAGATGCGTCGGCAACAGCCATTTATGGTTCCCGCGGTTCAAATGGAGTTGTTTTAATTACCACAAAAAGAGGTGGAGCAGGCAAAACAAGCGTTTCCTTAGATTCTTATTTTGGTGCTTCCACTGAATTGGGTAGAATCGAAGTTTTTGATGGACCTGGTTTTGCAGAGTACAAGAGAGAGTCTCGAAGAGCAACAGGTGCCTACCCTGAGGGACCAGCAACTGCCACAGCAGACGCCAAACTTTTTGAACCTATCGAATTAGAAAGTATTGGCCTTGGTAGAAGTACCGATTATGTGGCCGGACTTATG
>JAURGC010000117.1 GCA_030833985.1 Algoriphagus sp.
ATCTTTGGAATGACCGCCCTCTTTTACCGAACCCAAAAACACCAGAAAATCACCCAGAGCAATGAAGAACAGACGGAATTTATCTCGGTCAAAAAAATCCTCTCCCTCTACCTCGCGCTCGTTTTTTTTCTAATCGTGTTTCTGGACATCAGTAGAGCCTTTACCACAGGTGTGGTCTCCTTTAGCATCCAATCGTTCTACACCCTGTTGATCTTCACCGACATTTTTATCTTGATCTTTTCGCTGAGGTACTCCAGCAAGTATTTTAATCTTTTTCGCTACTCTTCCTTCGCCCTTGCTACCCTGTTTCTTCGCTTGACCATCTCAGCACCGGCCTATTACAATGTGCTACTTGCAGTGATCGCGGGTGCTTTGGTACTTGGAGTAACCTTTATTTACAATGGGCTATTAATCAAAACTAATCCAGCTAAGCTAGATACCTAGGTTGTTTTCAATAGTTCTTTCCTCATTTTCTTATTCCTTTGAGGTAGTCTCCATTGAATAAAAATCAAGGGTATTCGTGAAGGTTTATTTTTCTTCAGTAATTTTCCATCCGTAGAATTAATTATTGCTTTTATGGCTGTTGAACAGACTTGGGATGTGATTGTCATTGGTTCCGGGCCCGCTGGGGCGATGGCCGCTTACGAACTAGCAAAAGCAGGTCGAAAAGTGGCCATTCTTGAAAAAGAAATCCTTCCGAGGTACAAAACTTGTGGAGGGGGATTGGTTTTTCGCGGGAGGGAACTCCTTCCCGTCTCTGTGCAAACAGCAGTCGAAAAAGAGTTTAATTCCTTGGCGGTGTATTTTGATAACCTGCCACAACCCTTTACTGCCCAGCGCAACTTTCCCATTCTGAGTATGGTCATGCGAGACCAATTTGATCACCTGCTCGTTCAAGAAGCAGTCAAATATGGGGCTGTGCTGCTTGAAGGGCAGGCGCTGCAGCAACTAGAATTTGCAGAACTCACTGCGATTCATACCCAAACCGAGGTACTCCATACACGCTATGTTGTAGCAGCAGATGGGGTTTTAGGCCCTACAGCCAAACTTGCCGGATGGAAGGAAACGCGCAAACTCATCCCCGCCTTGGAATACGAAGTAGGGGTAAGCCCTTCGGATTTTGAGCGCTTATCTAAAGAAGCTCGCTTTGATATTGATGCCATTCCGCAAGGCTATGGCTGGTGCTTTCCCAAAGCCAATCACCTCTCGATTGGGGTGGGCTTATTTGCACCCAAGAAAATTCAACTCCGCACTTATTACCAAGCGTACCTCCAGAAATTAGGGATTTACGAAACTACCTTCGAGGAAGCGCATGGCTTTCAAATTCCTGTGGGAGCGAGAACAGATGGTTTTTCTCGAAATGGCGTGTTTCTAACCGGTGACGCTGCTGGTTTTGCAGATCCCTTGACTGCCGAAGGCTTGACTAACTCCATCTATTCAGGGATTCTGGCTGGGCAAAGTATTTCCCGACAGTTTGATCACCCAGAACTTGCTGCCAACACCTACCAAGCTGCCTTGGAAGAGCGACTCCTTCCCGAACTTCGCTTTAGTGAAGTGATGGCCCGCTTTTTTTATTTTTTACCCGCCGCTAGAAATTTATTAATGCCCCGGTATGGTCAGCGTGCCTGCGAGATTTTGACAGATGTATTTACCGGACAACTTATTCTGAGCCAAGACTTCAAAAAAAAGGCACTCAAAAAATTGAAGTGGCCCAATTGGTAAGTGATGCTGGGTTTTAAAAATAAAATAGGTGAAAAGCCCTTCAGGAGCTTCTAATAAGAGACTTCTCAAGGGAAAGGGCTCTTGGAGAAAACGCTTGCAGTAAATTTGCGGTTTATTATTCCACCTTTCTATTTTGCTGATTTTTTTAAAGATTAAATCCCCCTTTTTGAAGAGATACTCCTAATTTTTCACTTTATTTGGACTCATCCAAATTTGAAAAAGGGTTTAAATTAATTTACAAAATCCTTTCCCACCGCTCAATTTTCTCTAAAAAATGGCACTTCAAGAAGAATTAGAATCCCAAGGCAATTGGTTGTTTCGTCACCGTAGTTTTTTACCCATTGTGATCGTTGTGGTTGGTTGGGCGATGTACTTAAGGCGCGAATTGTATCCAGAAGAGTTTCCACTTTTTTTGCCCAAATACGAACACATTTACTTGATAGTAGCCATGGGGGTTGGATTGCTAGGGTTGGCAGTTCGGGTATATACGGTAGGTTTTTCTCCTCGAAATACTTCTGGAAGGAATACCAAAGTGGGACAAGTAGCAGATACGCTCAACCAAACAGGTATCTACTCCACTGTAAGACATCCTCTCTATGTGGGAAATTTTTTGATGTGGTTGGGTCCTGCCTTGGTAACAGCCAATGGCTGGTTTATTCTAGCTTTCTGCTTCTTGTATTGGGTGTACTACGAGCGCATCATGTTTGCTGAAGAGCAGTTTCTCCGCAAAAAATTTGGCGACGTCTACCTGAAATGGAGCGAGGGAGTTCCTGCCTTCCTACCCAATTTTAGTAATTTTGTTCCATCCAAGGTTTCATTTAGCTGGAAAAAGGTTCTCAAAAAGGAGAAAAATGGTCTTGCTGCCCTATTTCTGATCTTTTGTTTGTTTGATGCTTCGGTCCTGATCTTTCAACCTGAGCATCAACCTAACCTGCTATTGATCGGCTTATGCCTTGGCACTGGGCTGCTTTACCTCGTATTGAAATTGTTGAAAAATTCGCAGCTGATGGCTGAAAAGGACAGGTAAGCAGACTTGTTATTAATCTTCATAAAACTGCCTCAAATCTCTCCATTCACTAGTTTGATGGTCAATTAAACGATGAATTCTAAATTAATTCTCTCTTTATGTCTTCTTGGTTTCCTAAGCCAAAGTTGGATCGATGGAAATACAAAGGTTCAAGGCAATCGTTCTACTAAAAATGTTGAGGAGGATTCCCTTTTTTTAGCGGGACTCCCCCAAGGAAAACTAGCAAATCCCCTTTTGGAAGAGGTGAGTGGATTAGTTGCTTCACAGCGTTACCCGAATCGCCTCTATGTGCATACGGATAGTGGTGGCGAAGCTGCGGTATTTGTGTTGGACACGCTAGGGAATGAACTGGGGAGATTGGATCTCTCTGGGCTGAAAAATCGGGATTGGGAAGACATTGCGATCGGCCCTGGACCCAATGGGAGTTCCTATATCTACATAGCCGAAATTGGGGACAACGAGGCCAAACACGAGGAAATCTACCTCTACCGTTTTGCTGAACAGGAGCTATTGCAAGCGATTCCAAGTACCGCCATAGATCAGGTAAGGCTCCAATTCCCTGGAGGGCCGAAGGATGCAGAAACTCTACTCGCTGACCCGATTTCTGGAGCCTTATTTTTGGTGTCCAAGCGGGAGCCGAAAAATGCACTCTACCAAGTTCCTGCAACAGCTTTTGAAAAGGGTAGCGCAACACTAGAAAAAGTCCATGAATTCGACTTCACCAGTTCCGTGGCTGGAGATATTTCAAAAGATGGGAGTCAAATCCTGATCAAAACTTATTTGGCCGTCTTTTATTGGAAAAGGACTCACAAACAATCTTTAGTGGAGGCCTTGCAAGCTCCTTATATTCGTCTTCCCTATATACCCGAACCACAAGGTGAAGCCATTGGATTTAACTTTTGGGGAGATGCCTACTTTACCTTAAGTGAAAAACGGAATGGTATCCTTCCCACCCTATACCGCTATCCCAAAAAATAAGGATTCCTTTGCTACCGCTTTTAAATTGGGATTCCCTAATTCTCTTTCCTTCAAAACTGAATTAAATACCCGTATAAGTAAAAGGCGTTATCGCCTTCAATTCAGTTTTTAAGGCGGTAGAAATAGGCAGTCCTTCAATAAATTCTGCTAAAGATGCTTGGGTGATTTTGGCATGCGTGCGGGTAAGGTCTCGAAGGGCCTCGTAGGGCTTAGGGTAGCCTTCTCTTCTCAAAATGGTTTGAATCGCTTCCGCGACCACCGCCCAATTTTCCTCCAGATCCGCATCAATTGCAGCTCGATTTAATTCCAATTTGCCTAGTCCTTTTTGGAGTGATTCCAATGAAATCAACATATGAGCCAAGGGAACCCCAATTACTCGCAATACGGTACTGTCGGTCAGGTCTCGTTGAAGTCTAGAAATGGGAAGCTTGGCAGCCAAGTGCTCTAGCAAAGCATTGGCAATACCTAAGTTGCCTTCTGCATTTTCAAAATCGATGGGATTGACCTTATGAGGCATAGCGGAAGAACCCACCTCTCCAGCTTTGATTTTTTGCTTGAAGTAATTCATCGCCACGTACTGCCAAACGTCCTTGGACAAGTCTAGCAAGATGGTGTTGATGCGCTTTAGCCCATCAAAAATTGCAGCTAGATGGTCGTAATGCTCAATCTGGGTGGTGGGGTAAGATCGGGACAATCCTAAGGTCTCCTCTACAAATTGTTTCGCAAAAATATTCCAATCAATCTGAGGATAGGCTATGTGGTGCGCATTCATGTTGCCAGTTGCCCCGCCAAATTTGGCCGCATAAGGGACCTGTGCAAGAAGGTTCAATTGATTTTGAAGACGAACCCTAAAAACCTGAATTTCTTTACCCAAACGGGTAGGAGAGGCAGGTTGTCCATGTGTCTTGGCTAGCATCGGGATCTTCTCCCAATCGGTTGCTAGGCTTTCCAAATTAGCAACTACTTGATTTAGTTGAGGCAGGATTACTTGTTCCAAGCCTTGCTTCAGCATCAAAGGTGTTGCGGTATTATTGATATCTTGAGAAGTCAACCCAAAATGGATAAATTCCTTAAATTCTTCTAGTCCCAAGGAATCGAATTTCTCCTTTAAGAAGTACTCGACTGCCTTCACGTCGTGGTTGGTGGTACGTTCCGCTGTTTTGATCCATTCTGCATCTTCTAGAGAAAAGTCAGTCACCCAGCTTCGAAGTTTTGGAAATAGTTTTGCGTCAAAAGATGTGAGTTGAGGTAAGGGTAGCTCGCAAAGGGCAATGAAATAGTCTACTTCCACCTGTACCCGGTATTTGATCAGGGCAAATTCTGAAAAGAAAGCACGAAGCGGGGCGGTTTTGCCAGCGTATCTTCCATCTATTGAGGAGATTGCAGTCAAGGCATTTAATTCCATAGGGTTCAATTTGGGATAAAAAATTAGGAAGTTGACTAATCTTTTAACACTCAAAGGTAAGGCATTACCTTTAAAAATTGGCTGAATACTCCTCCTTTTCTGTTGCCTACGAAACTTCTCTTGTTCATTTTGGGTTATCGAAACAAATTTCTTCCTGAAATCAATAGATTAAGGCTGAAGAATCTAATTTTGCTGCCATCCCAATTTCATCTCCATGTTTAACTTCTTTAAGAAAAAGACAGACGTACCCACTACTACCTCCTACCTGCCATTAAAAGTCCGAGAAGTTGTTAAGGAAACAGCCGATACTGTGACGATTTATTTTGAGCAGCCCGAACCCTACTTGGATTACCAGCCGGGCCAATTTTTGACTGTGGTACTAGAGATGGATGGCAAAGAGCAGCGCCGTTCGTATTCCTTGTGCACCTCCCCTTTTGTAGATCCATTTCCAGGAATTTCGGTAAAGCGCGTGCCAAATGGACTCTTTTCCAATTACCTGAATGACAAGGTTTTTCCAGGTAAGACACTAAATGTTCTTCGTCCCTTGGGAAATTTTACGACTACATTTCATTCTAAAAATTGCCGCCATTTCTTTATGATCGCCGGAGGAAGTGGAATTACTCCCATCATGGGCTTGATTAAATCTGTATTAGTCAATGAGCCTTCCTCTCGTGTGACGCTCATTTATTGTAGTCGTTCGGAAGAGGAGATCATTTTTTCTTCGCAACTGCATTTACTTGAACTTGCTAATCCAGATCGTTTAAACATCATTCACAACTTGAGCAAACCATCAGCTACCTGGACTGGTTTGCAAGGTCGTTTGGACTCCGAGTTGCTGACCCAACTATTTACGCAAGCGGAAAACGAGCCACGTTACGAAGAGGAATATTTTGTCTGTGGGCCTGAAGGACTAATGCAAACGGCTCAGCAGGTGTTAGAGCAACTTGGAGTAGATCAAAATCGAATCCACAGTGAGAGCTTTTTCTCTGCAGCCGCGCAACAAGCTCATGAAGATGCAATGGCGGGAATTACTTCTGGACTTCTTTCTAGAGATGTTACTATACAACTCGAAGGGGAAGTTCATTTGGTAACAGTTGAGCCCGGAAAAACCATCCTAGAAGCAGGACTTGCTGCTGGATTAAACATGCCTTATAGCTGTCAAAGTGGGCTTTGCACCGCTTGTCGCGGTCGCTTGAGTGCCGGCGAAGTAAAAATGGATGAGGACGCAGGCTTAAGTGAAAAAGAATTGGCAGCAGGCTATGTACTCTGCTGTGTATCTAGACCTCTTTCTGATGGTATCGACGTGACTATTGAATAATTGAACCCATGGATCTTGAAAAATTACGTGCAACTTATCGTCGTACGGAACAACTTACCCTTCTTCTACTTCTTATTGCATTGCCACTTTTTGGGGTTATTTATTTGTACGAGCAATCTGGAACATTAGGGGGAAATTTGCCACAGCTGTCTTTCTTAGGACAAGTGATGGTTCTTGGGTCTGGGGGAGGGCTTTTGCTGGTTCATTACCTGTTGTTTCATCGTCAGATCAAACAGGCCTTACAACAAACAGATCTTTCGGAGAAAATTACCACTTACTTATCAGCGACAAAAATTCGATTTTTTCTATTGATGGGGGTATCTGTCGCAAGTAGTTTAGGTCTTCTATTTAGCTCCAATCCTGGTTTTGTGGTTTTGTTTGCGCTCACCTTGGTGTTTTTTTCATTGGGTAAGCCTAGTCCTGATCGGATGATGCGTTTGCTCAAGTTGAAAAAACAAGACCGGGAACTTCTTATCGAAATTTCCCGGCCTGCTTACTAATTTTAAGATTTTTTAGGAGCCTTTAATTTTCAATGGTAATGTTGCCAGAAGTAATGTTGCCTTTGATCCAGGTAGAGGCATTGTTGTTTAATTCTAAAGTCCTGGAGCTGGAAGAATTACCCACGCGAATATTTCCTGAACCTGCTTTTAAGGAGTAATTGTAATTTCGGAGATCTGCTTGGGTTTGAACTGTAAAGTTTCCTGAGGTACCTGAAAATTGAGTTGATGGACCAAAACCTGAATTTACTGCCCGCATATTTCCGGAAGTAAAATACAATTGGCCCAACTGCTTGGCATTTTCAATTTGGGCGTTGCCAGAAGTCAGTCGCACGTTGAGTTCTCCTTTAATATCTTTAGCATCTAAGGAGCCGCTGGTAGATTCATAATTGACTTTTCCACTGATCTGATCCAAATAAGCATTTCCGGAAGTGAGTCTTGCTTCCACATTGCCGTCAATTTTTGAGGCTCGTAAAGTACCAGA
>JAURGC010000146.1 GCA_030833985.1 Algoriphagus sp.
GAACAGACGCCGGTGGCGGTTAAGCCAATCAGGCCCAGACTTCTGTTAAGAGTGGATGAGTTGCTGTCCATACGAGGCTAAAGTAAGGAAAAATGGTTAGTCTCCTAGGGGGTTTTTTTTGGGGTCCCTTAGCGCTAGCCTACCTCAACCCAGTCAGTAAATTAGCTTTTAGGGATTGAAAAGGTTGAGGAATAGGAATGGTCCTTGGCAATAAATTCCCTCCCACCAGAATCCTTGTATTCTATTTTGAAATTAGATAATTTTCATTGTTACATTTTAATCTATGTTCACCAACCGGCTTGCCTTATTTTTTTCTATTTTGATTGGGCTTTTCCTCATCGGGATTTTTCTATTTGGTCCAGAAAAAGAGGTGGATTTTAGTACCGAAATTAAACCTATTCTCAACAAACATTGCATCTCCTGTCATGGAGGCGTGAAAAAAAATGGGGGTTTCAGTCTCCTTTTTGAAGAGGAGGCCCTCGCAGCTACCGAATCAGGTCACCCAGCTATCGTTCCGGGCAGTGCTTCCTCAAGTGAGCTGATTAAGCGCCTCACCCATACCGATCCAGAAATGAGGATGCCCTACCAGCAGGCGCGACTCTCAGAAGAAGAGATTGAGCTTCTCAAAAACTGGATCAACCAGGGTGCCAAGTGGGGAAAGCATTGGGCCTATGAACCCATAAAGGCACCTGAACTTCCAAACAAATTCACAACGGCAGGCTTGGGAGGTAATGACACCCAAGCGCAAGCACCTATTGACCATTTCGTTCAGAAGCAACTGACCACCCAAGGACTATTCCCTGCTCCAATAGAGGACCCCATGAGACTTCTCCGTCGAGTTGCCTTAGATATTACTGGATTGCCTCCATCCCAAACCCTAGCCAGGGATTTTTCAACTGGAAAATTAAGCTACGAACAAGCAGTAGATCAGCTATTGGATTCCGAAACTTATGGTGAAAAATGGGCTACCTGGTGGCTTGACCTTGCACGCTATGCCGATACAAAAGGCTATGAACGAGATGTTTCCCGCACCTTTTGGCCCTACCGGGATTGGGTGATTCGCTCCTTCAATGCAGACAAGCCTTACGATGAATTTACAATCGAGCAGTTGGCTGGGGACCTGCTGCCCAACCCTACGCAAGATCAATTGACTGCAACTGCTTTTCATCGCAATACGATGAATAACGACGAAGGGGGAACTGAAGATGAGGAATTTCGGGTAGCCGCTGTACTAGATCGAGTGAACACCACCTTTGAGGTTTGGCAAAGTACTACCATGGCATGTGTGCAATGTCATAGCCACCCCTACGACCCAATTAGGCACCAAGAATATTACCAATCCCTTTCCTTTTTCAACAATACTCGGGATGAGGATACCCATGATGAGGAGCCCAGACTCCGTTTTTACGAAGCGGAGGACCAGGCAAAAGTAGAGCAGATTGTCAACTGGGCAGTGGACATTGAGGGGAAAATGGTTGCCAAGCAACGGGCGGATTTCCTGAAATTTTACGAGCCCAAGTATGCCGCTCACCTCGCTACCAACTTTCATAAGGCCGAATTGATCGATACCAAATGGCTGGGTTTATGGCCAGGAGGAACCGCAGTCTATAAAAATATCAACACCCTAGGTTCAGACCAGCTACTGCTCAACTACTGGTCAGGTGTAGATGGAACTCAAATGACCATCCGAAAAGATGGGCCAAAAGGAGAAATTCTTGCTAGTTTTGTGATTCAAAAAACTCAAGGAGAAGTAACTCGAGAAATCCCGTTTAAGCCAATACAAGGCAAAGTCAATTTGTACTTCGAAGCCCAAAATCCGCGAGCAGCTCCCCAGCAAAATACCTCCTCCATCGTTTGGTTTGCCTTTGTTCCAAGTCTGAAAGGAAAAGAGAAGCCGGGCTTTACATCAGTGAAAAAATCCTGGGATGAACTGCTGCAGGTGAGAGGTACCCGCCTCCCGATTCTCATCGAGAATCCAGATTACATGGCTCGTCCCACCTTTGTCTTTGAGCGGGGCAACTGGATGGTGCAGGGGGAAAAGGTAAGTCCAAAAACCCCGAAGGAACTGGGTACCTGGAAAAAAGAATGGCCAGCCAACCGCTTGGGATTTGCGTACTGGCTGACGGCACCCGAAAATCCACTGACTGCCCGCACCTTGGTCAACCGCGTTTGGGATCAACTATTCGGAAGAGGTTTGACGGCTACCTTGGAGGATATGGGTACCCAATCCGAACCACCGATCCATCCGGAGCTGCTGGATTATTTAGCCTGGAAAACAGTACAGGACTACGGTTGGAGTATGAAATTGCTTATCCGAGAGATCGTCACCTCGGCTACCTACCAGCAATCTTCTACAATTAGCACCGCAGCTTATCAAAAGGATCCAACCAACCAATGGCTGTCACGAGGACCAAGATTCCGACTTTCCGCAGAGCAAATCCGGGATCAGGCCTTGGCAAGTTCTGGGCTACTTAGCCCAAAAATGTATGGCAAACCCGTCATGCCTGCCCAGCCAGAGGGCATTTGGCAGACGGTTTATAACGGAGAATCTTGGAAAGAAAGTGAGGGAGAGGACAAGTACCGCAGAAGCGTATACACCTTCCTCAAGCGAACGAGTCCATACCCTTCTTTTATTTCCTTCGATGCAGGAAGTAGAGAAGTCTGTATTAGCAAGCGCTTGGTGACCAACACCCCTTTGCAGGCCTTGGTGACCCTCAATGACCCCGTGTATTTGGATGCGGCCAAAGCCTTGAGTCATAAGGTTTGGGAAAAATCTGGGAAAAACCCAGCGGCAGCTATCCAAGAAATTTACAATCAGCTTTTGTTGATGCCTATTTCAGAAGCTAAGAAAAAAAGCATGTTGCAGCTATTTTCAACTGCCAAAACGGAGTTTGATCAGGATCCAAAAGCAAGGGACGAGTTTTTCCCTGGGGCGGATGCTGGATTAGCTGCTTTGGCGGTTACGGCAAATGCCATGATGAATTTAGACGAGTATTTAACCAAGCCCTGAGCCCATGTCACTGGATAAGCTATTGAATGAATTGGTCAGCCAAAAACTGCAAACTCAGACGAGAAGGCATTTTCTGCTTGATTGTGTCAGCAAAATGGGAGGCCTTGCCATAGCTCCCTTGCTTGTCGGTTGTGAGCTTGGAAAAAATGGTTTGGCCAATGGCGGTCTCAAGCTGAGTGATCGAGATTTAAATCCCCTTTCTCCACAGCCATCTCCTTTTTTGGGAAAGGCAAAATCGATCATTTACCTCCACATGGCAGGGGCCCCCTCCCAGTTGGAGCTCTTTGACTTCAAGCCCGAGCTCGCCAAGTACCACGACCAAGACTGTCCCGCTAGTTTGCTCGAAGGGCGGAAGTTTGCCTTTATCCGTGGCGTACCCAAAATGCTGGGGCCGCAGGCAAAGTTTTCCCAACATGGAGAAAGTGGTGCTTGGATTTCGGATTACCTACCCCATTTCTCCAAAGTAGCCGATGAGGTGGCTTTCTTAAAAGCCATGCACACGGATCAGTTTAACCATGGACCGGCACAGCTATTTATGCAAACGGGTTCGCCTAGATTAGGTCGTCCAAGCTTGGGGAGTTGGGTAACTTATGGCCTAGGAACTGAAAACCAAAATTTACCTGGCTTTGTGGTCTTGACTTCCGGAGGGAAAACTCCCGATGCTGGCAAAAGCGTTTGGGGTTCGGGATTTTTACCTTCCGTCTACCAGGGGGTGCAATGCCGCTCCAAAGGCGACCCGGTGCTCTACCTGGAGGATCCACATGGGATGTCCCGTGAACTCAAAAAGCATGTCGTTTCTGCCATCAACCAATCCAACCAAGAAGATTTTGAAAACTTTGGGGATCCCGAAATCCTGGCAAGGATCAATCAGTACGAGATGGCTTACCGCATGCAAATTGAGGTACCTGAGGTGATGAATATCAATGATGAACCGGCGCATATTCACGAACTATATGGTACTCAACCTGGAGAGGAATCCTTTGCCAACAACTGTCTTTTGGCTAGAAAACTGGTGGAAAAGGGAGTTCGTGTAGTCCAACTATACGATTGGGGATGGGATACCCATGGCACTGATCACGAGGGTTCGATTGACATGGGCCTTCGAAACAAGTGCCGATCCATCGACCGACCGATGACCGCCTTGCTACTTGACTTAAAACAGCGGGGGCTATTGGAAGAAACCCTGGTTGTTTGGGGAGGGGAATTTGGTCGCACGCCTATGCAAGAAAACCGGGAAGGAAAAAAGATGGGGTTTATGGGAAGAGATCACCACGTGGATGCCTTTACGATGTGGATGGCCGGTGGAGGTGTTAAAAAAGGAACGAGCTACGGCATCACAGATGATTTTGGCTTTGTAGGCTTGGAGGAGCGTACCTCGGTGCATGACCTCCATGCCACGATTTTACACTTAATGGGCTTTGATCACGAAAAATTTACCTACAATTTTCAGGGTAGGCCTTTTCGACTTACGGATGTGCATGGAGAATTAATCACTAAAATAATGGCCTAAATGAGTTCAAAAGCCTTCGTTCTAGTAGTGTGGCTGGTACTACCCTTACACCTTGCTGCTCAGCAAAAAATTCTATTCTTTCAGACAGACTGGGGAAATACCCTTTCAATGGATGCCTTTTTGGCCAAAGCCAAATCCGCAGGCTACGATGGGGTAGAGCTATGGATGCCCACAAGTGAAGACAAAAAAAAGAGCCTAAAAGAAGGCCTAAAAAAGCACGAACTTGAGGTCATTTTTTTGCATGGCACCGCTAGGAACCTGCCTTTTGAGGAAGCCTTGCGGGTGTATGAGGTAGGATTACAAGAAATCATGACTTGGCAGCCCGTCAAAGTTAATAGTCACACTGGAAATGACTTTTGGAATTCAGAGCAAAATTTGGCGTTTATTGAATTGGGTGACCTATATGAAAAAAAAGAGGGAATTCCTGTGTTGCATGAGACGCATCGGGGTCGATTTTCCTATACTCTGCCAGATGCCCTAGCCATGCTTCGGGAGTTTCCAAACTTAAAATACACACTAGATATCAGCCATTGGATGGTGGTTCATGAACGCCTTCTATCAGAAAGTGATCCACTTCTTCAAGAAATCTTTTCATCTGTGGGCCATATTCATGCTAGAGTGGGCTTTGCAGAGGGGCCACAGGTGCCTAATCCAGCAGCTCCAGAATGGAAAAATGAAGTCAAGGTACACTTAGACATCTGGGAAAAAATCATCCGCAGTCAGATGGGTAAAACATTTACCATAACCACCGAATTTGGTCCACCTCCCTACATGGCTACTGTTCCCTTTACCAAGCAGCCAGTTGCGGACCAGTGGGAAGCCAATGTGTGGATGATGAATGCACTAAAATCCCGTTTCCAATGACTGAGTTTTTATTACCCTTCATGGGGAGAATGCATCCTGTCTTGGTCCATCTTCCCATAGGGATTTTGATTTTCGGGATTTTGCTTTGTTTTTTCCCTCAAAAGGGGAAAAATGAACTGCTTCCCTCCATTCGGCTGGCCTTTTTGATTGGGAGTATTGCTTCTTTGGCGGCAGGGGGGAGTGGCTATCTCCAATACCAGTGGGAAGGTTTTGCTTGGGAAGACATTCAAACCCATCTCATCGGAGGTGTGGCGACCTCTTTAGGGAGCTTTGGGGTGTATGTACTGGTAAAAAACGCAGAGGTGCTTACTACCAAAATCCGAGTGTTGGCCCTAGTCCTGGGTTTTATTTTGGGTATCACGGGACATTGGGGTGGGAATCTGACACATGGAGAAGGCTACTTTACGGAAGTCCTTCCAGCAAATCTTCAGTCCCTGTTTGGTGTAGCAGTTCAATCGGAATTGGGGCCACAGTTGACCGAGGAAACTTGGGAAAATGCACAGCTCTATGCA
>JAURGC010000086.1 GCA_030833985.1 Algoriphagus sp.
AATTTTAAGTCACTCTATCGATCCTAGCTACGATACCCAACTAGTATTGAAAGAGTATGCAGAAAGACTAGGAGTTCCAGATGCAGCTACTTGGAATTTTTTGACAGGGGATCAAGAAAAAATTTTTGAGATTGGCCAAACCAGCTACCTCACCACCACCATGGCAGACGACCTTGAGCCTGGAGGCTTTCTTCACAGTGGAGCTTTCCTACTTGTAGATCAACAAGGAAGAATAAGAGGGGTTTATGATGGCACAAAAGCAGATCAGGTAGACCGTTTGCTACTTGATATACCCAAACTTCTTCAACCGTGAGAGTGATTGTCCTACCCCTTCTTTTTGGGTTAATCGCTGTTTCATGTAGTCCTAAAGCAAGTGGTGAAGCCTCTAATTTGGCCCAAATTTCGGATGCAAGAGTGCTGCAATATGCAATTCCAGGAAAGGAACTCTACGATACTTACTGTGCCAATTGCCACCAAAAGGAGGGTACAGGCTTGGGTAAACTCATTCCTCCTTTGCGAGACGCAGATTACTTCAAGGCAAGCATCCACCGCAGCATTTGGATCATGAGGAATGGAATAAAAGGTCCATTAGTGGTCAATGGCCAAGAGTACAACCAACCTATGCCTGCCAACCCTAACCTCAAACCTTTGGAAATCGCGCAGATTGCCACCTACCTATACAATAGTTGGGGAATGAAAGAAGGAGTGATCGATGCACCTCGAGTAGAAGTCTATTTAAGAAACCCTCCTACAGAAAATTAATCTTTCAATTGGGTCGCTGCTTGATCTAAGGCGGCTTTGATGGCTACATTTACTTGATTGACTTTCAGCAGCTGCTCGTCCAAGTAGCTTTTAATTTCTTCGGGTGTTTTTCCCTCCTCATCTAGAGAATATTGACGCATCCATACAAACATCCCCTCATGGGCCTGATTAAGTGTTTCTGCTAGGGATCTCATGGCATCAATTTTTACGGAAGCGGTACTATCCTGAGCAAAAAGGCTGTCTGCCTGTGCCCATGCTTTTTTTTCCAAGGACATTAATTCGCCCATCTTGGGCATCACTTCATCGTGGACCTCAATTATTTGTGCACGCAACTCTTTATTTATTTCAATTAAGGGATTGGCACATGCAAGGACTAGCATTGAAAAAAGTAGCGTCAGGAAGATTGAGAATGGTCTCATTGGATTTAGTTTGGTGTAAATTAATTTTCTGAATATCTGATTTGCCATCAGTAACCAAAAAAATAAGGTTTGAAGTTTATTGAGATGAGTTGTGGACTATCGATGAAGATCCCCACGATTATATAGGCTGCAGCAGGACACTGATATTATTGCTACAAGCAGACTTATTTTCAAAATTAAAAAACATTCAATAGCATTCAGCGAAGTCAATGTGAATTTTAGTCCTAATTTTGATTGTTCACTTTGATGCTATGAAACCATTCTGTTTTGCCGATGGGAAAATAATCCCCACCCAAGATGCTCGCATTCATCCCGCTGATCTCGCTGTCATTCGTGGCTATGGGATTTTTGATTTTTTTCGCACCGAGCAGTACCTTCCTGTGTTTTTGGAGGATTACTTGGATCGATTTATTGCATCCGCTGCAAAAACCTATTTGCCTCTAGCCTATTCTCGTGAAGAGCTCCGCACCATCATTTCTGAGTTGATTGCCAAAAATGACTTGAAGCAAGGCGGAGTCCGTATGGTCTTGACTGGGGGAATATCCGAAAATCACTTTTCTCCTGCGACCGGCACCCTGTTTCTATTTGGAGAGGAACTGAGTTTCCCTTCCGAAGAAAAATACCAACAGGGAGTGAAATTACTAACTGTGGAACATGTACGGGCGATTGCTGACATCAAGACTACCAATTATACGCTACCTGTTTGGCACAGCATGCAGTGGAAGCAACAAGGTGCGGAAGATGTCTTGTACCACTGGGATGGCCTAGTAAGTGAAAGTTCGCGAAGTAATTTTTACATCGTCAAAGATGGAATTATCTCCACTCCAGATAAACATATTCTGATGGGTATCACCCGAAAGCATCTGCTGGATGTGGCAGGAAATGTTGAGATTCGACCTATTTCTCTAGAAGAAGTTTGGGAGGCAGATGAAGCCTTTATCTCAGCGACTACCAAGATTTTATTGCCCATCACACAAATTGACGATCGAAAAATAGGGGCAGGAAAAGTGGGAAAATATAGTTTGGAGTTACTAGAAAAGTTCCGCCTACGCGAAAAATCCTACTTACAAGCAAATAAGGGCTGATTCTGATATACAGAAGCTTGTCGAATGGTTAATTCTCTACCAGCTTTCCTTCTTTGAGGATGTACATCAATTTCTCTGGATCTGCTGTATTTAAAGTAAGCTTACCCCTAACTTTTACTCGTTTAGAGGTGTATTTGATGGGGGAACTAAGCAACACTTCCATGACTGTTTCCGGACCTCCTGATCCACAAAAAAAACATTCCGCAAGTGGTAGGCTGGATAAAATAATATGGGTGGGTTTAAACATGCCTTCGAATGGGATGATGTACCCATCTGCCTCCACCACTTTCCCTTCTAATTTTTTGATGTTTTCTGAAAATACAGGAACATACAATTCTCCAAAATTATCTTGACTGATTTTGTATGTCACTTCAGACAAACTTTTCCATACCTCTTGCGCATAAGTACGCTGGGAAAAAGCGACTAAAGTCAAAAGTAAACTGACAAAGAATGCTCCTTTTTTCATCTTCCTTTAATTTTTATGCTAATTACGCTTTTGTGAGCTGCTGTGCAATACTCGTTTGGTAGGCAGACCAAGAAGGGATTAAAGAAGCGACGATTCCTACTGCCAAAGCATAGCCGAAAATCAATCCTTCTTCAGCTAAGAATACCCATGGATCTACTAAGGAAACTACCTCCTGGGAAGAAAATTCCACGATAAGTGCCAAAAAACCATGGCCAAAAGCAATCCCAAAAATAGCACCCAGAATCGTCAGGGAGATGCCTTCCAAAAACACCAATGTCATCAATTGCCCACGAGAGGCACCCAAAGCACGTAAAATAGCTAAATCGTATTTCCTTTCCTTGAGTGAATTGTAAAGCGCAATAAATATACTCAAGCCCGCAATCAGCACCAAAGCGAGTGCCAAGCCCTTCAAAAGGTTGATTCCAACACCAAGCAATTCTAATAAACGAGACATTTCAAATGCAGGGGATGCTGCCTGCAGGGAGGTACCCGAATTAATCATTCGGGGCAACTGAATCGCAGCCATTGGATTGCGGTAGCGAATAAGTAGGGTGGTCAATTCCCTTTCCTGATCTGAGATCGGAAAACCTTGAGTAGCAACTGGAAGTAGATGAGGATCTATCCCTTCATCAAGTGTTCCATCTTCAACGGCAATACTCACTTTATGCTCTTCCGTAGGGGTATCTGCCTCGGTCCCACCAGTTTCATCATGCGTATACCAGACTGATTCGATGCTAGTCAACACGAGCCGATCCACTACCGTTCCGGAGGGTGCCAAAATACCTGTTATCCGAAATGCATGTTGATCGTGGTCATGGCTCCCCACACTAATTCCATGGCTTCCACTAAAGGTATCTCCCACTTTCAAACCGAGAATTTGGGCACTTTCTGCCCCCAAAGTTACCTCAAAGGGCTTCTCCCAGGCTTTGCCTGCGGCGAATTTTACCCCATACAGATCCAAATAATCGTGATTGGTACCCAAGATTCGAAGGCTTTGAACATTGTCCCCCATCGCTAGTGGGATCACCTGCTTCACCAAGCGATTTCTAGAAATGCGTTGCGCCTCCTCCATCTTTATATTCCCTGTTGGAAAGTCAATCTGGTATACCGAGGATAAAATTAACTGGAGCGGACTGCCTTTGGCCCCAACAACTAAATCAATTCCCGCAGAATCCCGAGTCATTTTTTGCTCAAACTGATGCTGAACTAAGAGTAGAACAGTAAGGATAGCGAGCCCAAAGGCCAATAAAATCACATTCAGGCCTGTAGCAAGAGGCCGAAAGCTGAGGTATCTCCAACTGAGAGTGAGTAGGTTCATGCGCTTTTCAGTTCAAGAACCTTTGAAACTTCTGATTTGACGCGCTGGTCATGCGTAACGATCACCAGGGCCGCCCCAATTTTGGCAGCCTCGCTTTTTAAAAGGGTGATTACCCGATGGGCATGATCGTCATCCAAACTGGAAGTAGGTTCATCGGCTAGGATCAATTTAGGGGTATTGATTAAGGCACGAGCGATGGATACTCGCTGCGCTTCACCTTCACTCAAGGTGCTTACTGCTGCGGCTGATTTTCCGACTATTCCCAAATTTTGGAGTAGGTCGGTAGGAGTACCTCCTTTTTTCTTACTTAAAAATAGCGCCAGATCCAAGTTTTGCTTGACCGTGAGGGCTGCAATTAAGTGTGGCTTTTGGAATACAATCCCAATATGTTGCCCTCGAAAAAGGTCAAGCCGATGGCCTTGAAGAGCAGAAAGGACAGTTCCATCCAAAATAACTTGACCTTGGCTGGGATGGAGCAGTCCTGCGAGGAGATTCAGAAAGGTAGTTTTCCCAGAACCGGATTTCCCAAGTAGGAGTACCGCCTCCCCTCCAGCGAGTGAAAAATCCGGAAAGGAAAGGCTCGGCTGCCCGGGATAGGAAAAACTTAGCGAAGTGGATTGTAGCAGCATGAATCTTGTCTTGGCGGTAGTTGGGAAGTAGCAAACTAAATTTCAACGACCAATTCAAAGTTAATTTTTAGAACCGAAAAATCACATTGTAATTTTAGCTAGAAGAAGATTTCCTATTCTTGATTCAACTCATAGGTAGGGAAGGGGTAGGTTTTCTAGAAATGAGGAGAGCAAAACAATGGCAACTAGAAATTCCCTGTAGAATGTTGCTTTTTTCTTTTGAAGGGGGGGTGCTTTCTTCTATTTTTGTGCGAAACATAAATAAGCGTAGCATGAGTGTACTAGTAAATAAGAATTCAAAGGTTATAGTTCAAGGATTTACCGGATCTGAGGGTTCCTTCCATGCACAACAAATGATCGAATACGGTACCCAAGTAGTTGGAGGTGTGACTCCAGGTAAAGGGGGTACTTTGCACTTGGAAAAGCCCGTATTCAATTCAGTCGAAGAAGCTGTACAAAAAACTGGCGCAGATACTTCTATTATTTTTGTACCTCCTGCTTTTGCTGCGGATGCCATCATGGAAGCTGCTGATGCTGGCATTAAAGTAATCATTGCTATCACCGAAGGAATTCCAGTGGCGGACATGATGCGTGCCAAGCCGTACATTAAAGAACGAGGTTGTGTCCTCATTGGCCCAAACTGCCCAGGAGTAATCACACCTGGGGAGGCAAAGGTGGGTATCATGCCCGGCTTTGTATTCAAGCAAGGAAGAATTGGAATTGTGTCCAAGTCAGGAACTTTGACCTATGAAGCTGCTGACCAGGTTGCCAAAGCAGGTCTTGGTGTTTCGACCGCCATTGGAATTGGTGGTGATCCAATTATTGGCACGTCAACCAAGCAGGCAGTCGAACTATTGATGAATGATCCAGAAACAGATGCCATCGTGATGATCGGTGAGATTGGTGGAAATTACGAAGCAGAAGCAGCACGTTGGATCCGAGAAACAGGCAATAAAAAGCCGGTTGTTGGTTTTATTGCTGGGCAAACTGCCCCTCCTGGCCGTAGAATGGGTCACGCAGGTGCCATTATTGGTGGTGCTGACGATACTGCAGCAGCCAAAATGCGAATCATGCGCGAAAATGGAATTTTGGTGGCTGAATCTCCAGCAGAAATTGGAGCAACCATGGCCAAAGCCCTTGGCGTAACCGCCTAAACTAAGTTATTTCGGGCCATAAGCCCATTTCAATGCCTCGGGGATTCCCCTGAGGCATTTTTTTTATCCTTTACTAAACTAGAAACCTATGGAGGTTCAATTTACCCAATTCGCTAAATCTCCCTTTCCCCCTTTGAGAGGAAATTACAACATTATCTCTTCGATTGATTCCTGTAAGGAAAACTTTAGTGCGATAAACAAGGGAAATAAGTTTTGAATTTTAGGAATTTGGACAATCTATTTTTTTCAAATCATTTTTTATATTTTTTAGTTATTATTAATTCTTTATTAATTTTTTTATAAAAGTTTTGGCTTATTTTATCAAATAAGCGTAGCTTTGAATACATTAGCCTTAGTAATTTAGGCTCAACCTTCCAAGTAGTTCAATACTAGAAGAAGCTATTAACTAAAACCCTTAAGACCAATCGTATGCAAGCAGCCAATTCATTCTCTGAAGTAGAAAAAGCTTTCTTGAAAGAGTCAGGTGTAACCCAAATAACCACCCAACTCCCCTACCTTTTGGTAGACAACTTTCCCAAACTCGGGTTGCTCACCGCATGTAGATTTTTAGAATGGGTAGCAGCAAATCCCGAAGGGGTAGTTAGCCTTCCGACAGGCAAGACCCCGGAATACTTTATCAAATGGACCCAATATCTCCTAGAAAATTGGGACAGCAAAAAGGGCAAAGAAGTACGCGAAAAATATGGGCTTGGCAATACCAAAAAACCAAATCTACAGGAACTTACCTTCGTACAAATTGATGAGTTTTACCCCATTTCTTCCAAGCAGCACAACAGTTTCTTCGACTACGTCAATAAATTTTACCTCAGCGGATTTGGGTTCTCCAAGGAAAAAGCTATCCTCATTAATTCGGATGAAATACCCTTGGCAGAAGGAAAACGCTTCAACAAAATTTTCCCTGACCTAAGAGTTGACCTAAGCCTTCGCTTTCGAGAGCCAGTCAATGAGCTAGAGCGACTCCAGCAAACTTCCATTTACTTAATTGACCAATGGTGTGGCGAGTACGAGCAACGCATTCGTGCAAAGGGAGGGATCGGATTTTTTTTAGGAGGAATAGGGCCAGATGGACACATTGCCTTCAATACCCGCGGATCCCATCCCTATTCGGTGACGCGACTTACCGAAACCAATTTTGAAACCCAGGCTGTGGCGGCAGGAGATTTGGGAGGTATTGAAATATCTGCCAATCGTCTAGTGATCACCATTGGATTAGAAACCATCACCTACAACCCCAATGCCGTTGGAATTGTCATAGCGGCAGGAGAAGCCAAAGCAGGAATTGTTCGGGATTCTTTAGAATCCTCTCCTAACACCCAATTTCCCGCAACCATTCTACAAAAACTTACCCAAGGTAGATTTTACCTCACCCGTGGAGCAGCAATCAAACTCACCGATTCGGTCAATGCTTATTACGCATCTGGACCTTGGACCTATGAAAAAACGGAGCGAGCGATCATTGAATTGTGTAAAAAAAAGAACACCTATGGCCACCGACTCAAATTAGAAGATTTAAAGACCGATCCTTACTGCAGTCAAATTCCTGGAGTCTCTACAGACACAGTCAAGCAAGTGATTGAAAGTATCTCCAACAAAATATCCAAGGGCTTAGAGCAAGAAAAAAACCAAGTATTGTTGCACACTGGCCCGCACCACGACGATATTTCATTGGGAATATTGCCCCATATCACCAATCAATTACACGAACCAAGCAACACGGCCCACTTCTCTGTACTTACCTCCGGCTTTACAGCCGTGACCAACCGTTTTGTCATTGACACCCTAGTGCATACGAAGAAATTGTTGGACGAGGGAAAAATTCAAATGACCAATTACGATGACTTTTTTGAGGTGGGATATCGCCTAAAGACAGATAAAGACGTGTATCATTTCTTGACCAATGTAGCTTCTGAAAATGGAGCCGCTCGCTCTCGAGGGCTCTGCCATCGGGTAGTCCGAGCGCTTTGTATCGTTTGGGAAATTAAAGACAAGGAGCACTTACGCGAAACGATCAACGAGGTCATCAGTATTTTGAAAAACTCGTACGATGGAGAAAAAAATCCACCCAAAATTCAAACCCTAAAAGGAATGATTCGGGAGTTTGAAGAAGAACTCGTTTGGGCTCACTTTGGCGTCCAAGTAAAGAATGTGCACCACCTAAGGCTTGGCTTTTATACAGGAGATATTTTCACGGAGCAGCCCGACAAAACCCGGGATGTAAACCCGATTGTGGAACTATTGCAACAGGTAAAACCAACCAAATTGAGCCTCACGCTTGACCCTGAGGGTTCAGGCCCTGATACGCATTACAAAGTTCTTCAGGCCACTGCTGCTGCGGTTAAAAAATGGTCTGAACTAGAGGATACCAGTCAGTTGCGAATCATCGGCTACCGAAATGTCTGGTTCAAGTTTGAGCCGCATGAAGCCAACGTCATCGTACCAGTATCGCTAGGCGACATGGCTGTCATGGAAGACTCTTTTACCAATTGCTACCTCAGTCAAGTGAAAGCATCCTTCCCGAGTTATGCCCACAATGGCAAGTTTAGTACAGTTGCCAAACGCACCTGGGTAGGCCAGCTCAATGACATTCAACTACTTCTTGGTAAAAACTACTTCTACCAACACGAGCATGCCAAAGTCCGTGCAAGCCATGGCTTGATTTTCTTCCGTGACATGAATGTGGAGGAGTTTTTAGCCACTGCTAGGGAATTGGAAAAATCAATCGAAGGACTTCTTTAAATTTCTTTGACTATCCCTACCTCCTCTGCTACCTATCCGAATAGCTTTGGTGTACCCACCTATATAGCCCCTTTAAATCCCCTATTTTTCGAATGGAACATGCAATTTTAGGCCTCGACATTGGTGGCACCAGCATCAAAGCTGGGCTACTTCTTGGAGGGCAGCTTCAAGCAATCCGAACCATCCCCACTCCAGCTTTGGAAAGCCAAGAACTGATCCTTGAAACCTTGGCCAACTTTATTGAAAGCTACCTTCCCCAGTCCTTTGCAGGGATTGGAATCGGTATTCCAGGACTGGTGGATCCGAAACAGGGGATTGTATTGGGCTTGGCCAATATCCCCTCTTTTCAGCACGTGGAGCTGCGGAATTTTTTGGTAAATCGATTTGGTAAGCCCGTATGGATTAACAACGATGCAAATTGCTTTGTGCTAGGTGTCCATCAGTTTGGGGTAGGCCAAGGTTTTCAAAACCTTGTAGGAATCACCCTTGGTACGGGTGTGGGTGCTGGAATAATCATCCACGGTAAATTGTACTCAGGAGTCAATTCTGCTGCTGGGGAATGGTGTGGCGCTCCCTATTTGGACAGGACCTTTGAGGATTATTGCAGTGGTAAATTTTTTAACCGCGTGTATCAAAGTAAACCCAAGGCACTAGCAAAACTAGCACAAGAAGGAGATGAGCTAGCTTTACAGGCCTTTGATGAATTTGGCAAACATGTGGGAGAACTCCTGAAAGTAATTCTTTACAGTTTGGCTCCAGAAGCCATTGTGTTGGGAGGTTCCATCCGTAAGACTTTCCCCTTATTTGAAAAATCCATGTGGAAAACTCTTCAGACTTTTGCCTATCCAAGTGTCCTGGAAAAGTTACAAGTGTTGGTTTCGGACCTTGATGAAACTGCTATTCATGGAGCGGTGGCCTTGGTAGAACTCAAACCTATATCCCAAACAAATAGTAGGACCGAGTAAAGTAGAAATCCCCTCTCCAATGCTTCTGGAAAGGGGGTAAATAAAAAGCTTAGAGAAAATCCAAATCGATCTCCAATTTGCTATCCTACTTTACTTAGCCCCTCTACCGGTAGCCTGCAAGGGGATTGTGGTTAAATCTTGAATCCGGATTGGCTTTTTTTGTTCGATGGAATGGCGCGCTGCAATCCCAATCAAACAAGACATTGCACCATCTCGGCTGCCTGCGGACTGGCGCCATGGATCAGGCTGGTTGGGATCCAAAAATAGCTTATCCTTCAGTCGAATGTCTCCTCCTCCATGACCACCCGAACCCTGTGGAATGGAGATTATTGTTCGTTCACCAAAATTTTTAACGAGCACCAATTCGTCTTCTTCTTTTTCTTCCCAAGGTTGCTTTTCTTTAATCCATGCCTCTAACCTCCCCTCGGTACCATTAAAGGCTATGCGGTATCCCTCATAGGGAGAATAGGTAGTCAACGAATAGCTTACCTGAACTTGATTCTTGTATCGAATTTGCACAGCCATTTTATCGTAACTATCGATTTCTTCCCGGAATACGCATCCATCTCTATGGTACCCATCGTATTTTTCATTTTCTACATACAGCTGGTAGAGGTGTTTGTTTTTGGTGATGTCCCAATAAAAATCACAAGAGCTAGCATGTGGACAACCCCTACATGTTTTGGAACGGAAGGGTCCGTTTTTCCCATAAAATTCAAGAGATCCATAGGCAAATACCTCCTCCGGATCTGAGTTAAGCCACCAATTAAGTAGGTCGAAATGATGGCTAGACTTATGCACAAGCAAACTTCCACTATTTGCTTGAATCCCGTGCCAGCGGCGGAAATAATCTGCCCCATGAGAGGTGTCTAGGTACCAATGAAAGTCTACCGATGTCACTTTCCCGATTGCTCCTTCCTGCAAAAGTTCGTACAGCTTTTGTCGATGAGGGGAGTAGCGGTAATTAAAAGTAACCAGCACCTGTTTGCCTGATTTTCTCTCTGCCTCCAAAATAGCCTCCACCTTTACATCATCCGTAGTCATTGGCTTTTCCGTGATGACATGCATGCCTGCATTCAAACTTTTTATAATAAACTCATGATGTGTGCTATCCATGGTCGTCACAAT
>JAURGC010000142.1 GCA_030833985.1 Algoriphagus sp.
ATTTCAAAAAACTGTTTCGGATTTTTTTCTTTAAGATAGGTTTCCCTCAAGTAGTTGATGATGTCGTATTTCTCCACAGGGGTGAGGTAAACTTGTGGAGGCATGGATCCGTAACCTCGGGTAAGCACTTGATAGATCGAAAAGGGATCTTTTCCAAGATTGAAGGTGTCTTCCCAGAATTTGAAGGCAGTGGGAATGGATCCAAGCTGGTCTGGATTTCCATGGCAATTGAAGCAGATATTGTTGTAAATATGTTCGCCTGTACGAATGGATTCATCGTATCGGTCACCTAGAGCGGTCAACAGCCCCTGGTGGTCAAGATCTTTTTCGTAGTCTGGCAATTCTGATTCTTGAAGAATAAAGGAGCCAGGTCTTGTCAATTCGGAATCAAGTGAATTGGGTTTGCAGCTAAAATTCAAAAGTGTTGCAAGGAGAAAATAAACTCCTAGGTGATTCTTATTTATTTTCATGGGAGAATTTTTTTGGTGATGAGGGTGCCGGTCAGGTGAAATTAACTTTTTGCTAATAGTGCATATTCCACCTTACCTTTTCCATCTGGGGTAGTGTAAAATGGCCTTTTTTCAATTTCATAATGTTTGTCTGAAGGAATCCCTAAAGCATGGTACACCGTTTGATGAATGCTGGGGATTTTGATAGGATTTTCGATGGTTTTGCAGGGGCGTTCATCGGCTGTCTTTCCAAAAACATGGCCGCGCTTGATACCTCCTCCAAACATCAGAATGGAGCAACCGTCAGTGAAATGGCGGTGCATGCCATAATTTTTTAGGTCGTTTAAGATATCGGGAACGTCCACCTGATCCTTCACTTTTAAATCTGGCCTTCCTTCGGTTAGCATATCCCTACTGAATTCACTTGCTACTATCACGAGGGTTCGCTCAAGTTTTCCACTTTGATCCAAATCTTTGATCAATTGGGCAATTGGACTATCGATTAGTTTTTTCATTTCTTTCAGTCGGGTGTGCCCATTATCATGCGTATCCCAGCCAAAGAAGGGTTCGTATTCACTCGTCACGGTGATGTACCTCGCCCCTTGATTGATCAAGCGTTTAGCAAGTAGACAGCCAAGTCCAAATCTCCCAGTATTGTATTTGGCATAGCTTTCTTTGGGTTCCTGGCTTAGATCAAATGCCTTTGCCTCTGGAGAATTTAGTAGGATGTACGCCTGCTCCATGGATTGTTTGAGCGATTCTTTTTGGTATTCAGAACCAAACTCTCCCATGGGGCCAGCGGCAATTAGGTCATTGTAGAGCTTATTTCTGCTTTCAAATCGATTGTAATCCATCCCAACAGGAGGTCTAACGGCCTCCAGTCCTACCGAAGGGTCCGGAATCAAAAAGGGCCCATAGCTGGATCCTAAGAATCCAGCAGAGTGAAATGCTTTCAACTCTTCTCCTTCACCAACCGTAAATCGCTGTCCAATGTTGATAAAGGGTGGAATCACTGGATTCAATGGACCTTTTTCTTTGGCAATCCAACTTCCTAAATGAGGCACTACTACCGATTGCGGGGGTTCGTAACAGGTGTGGAAATGGTATTGGTGCCGGGTGTGCAAAATATGACCCAAATCTGCCGCCTGATAGGAGCGGATTAGCGTACCTTTATCTAGGACCGAAGCTATATTTTCAAGTCCCTCAGAAAATTGAATCCCATCCAATTTGGTCGGGATCGCAGGAAAGGTGCTGAGCACCTCCTTTGCTTCCATTCCTTTGCGGAAAGCAGTGTATTTTTTAGGATCAAAAGTCTCCGTATGTGCCATGCCACCTGCCATAAACAATAAAATAACGGAATCAGCGGTAGCTGGAATTTTAGTTTCACAAGAGGAAAGTAGGCCGGCCAGCGGTGCTCCCATACCCAACGTAGCCAAGGTTGCTGCGCTGGTTTTTTTTAGGAATTCACGTCGGTTTTGCAGGGTTTTCATGACTCTTGATATTTATATTTTGGAATGCAGAACAGCATAGGAGCTCCTTTTTTCAATAGATGAGTTGGAATTCGGGCAACATAAGTACCGCCCACAATAAGTCTTGAACGGACGCTGCATTCGGTTTTTCGCCGAGCACTTTCTTCGCCACTTCTAGCTCCTTAGTGTTTGGCTTTCTGAGTAATGCTTTGGCATATAATTGTTCCGTTAGGATTTTGGAGTCAGTAAATGCACTTGCCCACTTTTCTCCACCTTTGGCGAGAGATTTATTCAATTTTTCTCCATTGCTGAGCTCCAAGGCTTGAAGTAAGCTAGCCTGAGAGTCTCTACTGACAGAGACTATTTCTCGATTTGGGCGACCCAGAGATTTTAGGAATTCATTGTTGGCTACCAAAGAGGCTCGTGCAAATCCCAAATTAGATTTTGCTTCAGGAATCAATTCGTAAGGGCGAAATTTCACTTCCACAGAATCAAATAAGGGTGCGGAAATTTCAGAAACTGCATCTGAAAACTGTTCTGCAGTGATCCTTCTTCTGACCATTCCCTGAAATTTGAAATCTTGAGCCATGAGTTTGTCAGTCGATGAAACGGCTACCGAGGGGTTTTGATAGGCTTTGGAGCTGGTAATTTGGAAAATCAACCGCTTGATGTCGTAGCCATTTTCAACAAAATCTACTGCCAGCCAATCTATCAAATCTTGGCTCCAAGGAAGATTATCCATCTCGTCCACAGGTTCTACTATTCCTCTACCCATCAGCTGCTTCCACACTTTATTGACAAGGGTACGGTACATCCTTCCATTGGCAGGCTGAACAAGTTGATCGGCAAGCTGACGTAATTTTCCTACCCTGGAAGCAAGCGAATCAATATTGCCGAGTTCTTCCCAAAGGATTTTTGTTTTGGCCATTTTACCAGTAGGGATTTCACAACGATTGACTTCTAGAGTAGAATCAGCAAAAATATTTGCAAAAGCATAGGCCTGTTCAAGTTTCCAATCATTGATAAAGCTATCGTGGCAGGAAGCACATTTGAGATTTAAGCCCAAGATAACTTGCCCCACATTTTGAGCGGCTTGTAATTCCGTTCGCTGAGAAGCATTGATTGTTCCGCGCCAACGTATGCCTTCAATAAAGCCTTTTGATTTTTCGGAAGGATTCAGAAGTTCTTTGACGAACTGATTGTAGGGCTTGTTATCTCGAATAGCCATATACAGCCAATCGGAGATGGCAAATCGTCCTCCAGTGATGTATCCTGTACCCGTGTAGTCATTCCGTAAGTTGTCATTCCAAAAAGTCATCCAATGCTGGGCATAATCATCGGTTCTATCCAGAAGTTTCTGGATTTCAATTTCCCGTTTTTGAGGGTTGCGATCTGACTGGAAGGCATCCAGTTCCTTTGGTGTCGGTAAGAGCCCAATGATATCTAAATAAATTCTTCGAAGAAAGGTGCGATCATCGACAGGATTGCCAAAGCTGAGCTGATTTTTTTGAAAATAGTCATTTACAAGCCGATCAATTGGATGTTCTAACCCAGGTTTTATTGGTGGAAGTTCTGGCTTTCTCGGAGCTAGGGCCGCTACGCGATAGACAGATTGTTGAGCTACTCCTTCCGGCCAAGGCGCACCTTTTTCGATCCAAAGCGTCAACAGTTGAATTTCTTCGGCTTTTAGTAATTTACCCTTTGAGGGCATGGCTTCTTTGTGGTTTTTAGAAAGGGAAATTCTTCGGATCAGCTCACTTTCTCCAGGATTCCCAGGAACAAGTATCTGTCCATTTTCTCCCCCTGCAAAGACATATTCTTTTTCATCCAATCGCAATTCCCCTTCAATTTTTGCTCCTGAGTGGCATTTGTAACAATTATGAGCCAGTACAGACCGTACGTTTGTGACAAGTTGAATTTCTTTTTCTACAGAAAGATCAGCGGCGAATGAAGAAAGGTCTAGGGTGATGCTTTCAGGAGCTTCCCATTCTTCCTCCCAGGGGGGAATTACTTCCGTCAAAAAGTCCTCCCCATGGGTAAGTGAAGCGCCCAAATGTCCAGCGATTCCAATTCCCAATCCAGATGCAAAAAGAAGGATCCGATAAATCTTTCGTGTCAAAGGCAGGGATTGTTGGCTTGTCTTTCCTAAAAAATAAAGGAGAAATACAACCAATCCTGAAGTGATAAATCCGATTTGTTGGTGTAGATCGAACGTTTCTCCGCTTATCCCCTCACTGCTGGCGTGGAGCCACCCAAATAGTGCAGCAATTAGGGTGCTTAGTGACCCAACCAAGGTGAGCAATTGGATAGCAGGGCGGAACTTGGAATTGAAATTTTTAAGTGTAAAAAGCTCGATAAAGCAAGCAAAAATCAGAAAGGAAATAGGGAAATGAACCACCATGGGATGCAGACGGCCAAAAAATTGTCCTATCCAGAAATCCGTTGGGGTATTGGATTCTATAGTCGCTGCCGTAGCCAAAATGATAGGTGCCGTTACTCCAAGAGTGGCCATCGTCCACTTCACTAGGTAGAATCGGTTGTTTGAAGAATTGGCCTCAGAATTCATCTGGTTAAAATCTAAGTTAAGATACAAAATATCGTATTTCTAGCGAATTCCAGCAGTATAATAATTTAGGTAATTCGGGCGACCGACAAAAGCAGGTAGTTAGTAGCCTTTTATCTTGAATTACAAACCTTATTTTTTTACTTGGGGAGCTATCACCGAGGTAGTAAGTCTTTGCAAAATCAATAGTTATCACTTAGTTTAGTTTACATAGGCTTGTTCTGAATTTAACCACACACAAATAAGGCAGCTATATCAAATAATGGATAAAATTCTCCTTTCACTTCTTTTTTTTAACCTGACATTTTCAGCTTTTTCGCAGGATAAAAAGCCGAATATCATCTTTATCCTGACGGACGATCACCGTTGGGATGCGCTTGGTTTTGCAGGAAATACGCTGATTCGAACTCCAGAAATGGACCAAATGGCGAAAGAGGGGATTTACTATGAAAATGCTTTCGTAACGACACCGATCTGTGCTGCGAGCAGGGCGAGTATTCTTACAGGACTGTATGAACGTACGCATGGCTATACTTTTGGGCAAGGAGATATTCAAGAGGCCTACATAGCCCAATCCTACCCCAAAAAGCTCAGGGATGCGGGATACACGACTGGATTTTTTGGGAAGTTTGGCATCAATTACCCCGAATTTGCGAAGCTTTTTGATAGAGGGGAGGAGTATGATCGGAACAATTTATATAAGGATCGGAGGGGGTATTTTTTCAAAAAAATCAATGAAGACACGGTACATCTCAGCCGATATACAGGTCAACAAGCAATCGATTTTATAGTGAATGCGCCTACAGAAAAGCCATTTATGTTATCCTTAAGTTTTTCCGCGCCACATGCGCATGATGGCGCGGAAATGCAATATTTCTGGTCTTCAGAATACGATACACTGTACCAAAACTTGGTAGTTCCTGATCCATTGCTAGCCGAGGACAAATACTTTCAAACGCTGCCAGAATACATACGAACTGGTGAAAATCGGACTCGATGGCATTGGCGATTTGACACGCCTGAAAAGTACCAGCGGAGCGTAAAAGGATATTTTAGAATGATTTCTGAAGTAGATGCTGAAATTGGGAAGATCCGAAAAGTCTTAGAAACAAAAGGACTAGCTGAAAACACAGTCATCATTTTGATGGGAGACAATGGGTATTTTTTAGGCGAAAGGCAGCTTGCGGGAAAGTGGCTGATGTATGATAACTCTTTAAGAGTACCGCTTATTCTGTATGATCCACGGCAAATTGGAGGGGAAAGGAATACTGATTTTGCATTGAATATAGATATTCCATCTACCATTCTAGATCTTGCTGGAGTAACAATACCCAAATCCTGGCAGGGAACTAGCCTTCGATCCAGTAAACTGGCGGAGCGAAAAGAATTTCTAACCGAACACCTATGGCAGGTGGATATTATAGCTCCTAGCGAGGCTATCCGAACAGAGAGATGGAAGTATTTCCGTTATATAAATGATCCTCAGCGGGAAGAGTTATATGACTTGGTACTAGACCCCATGGAAACCAATAATTTAGTCGCTGATCCTTTGTACCAAGAGGTTCTCAAAGG
>JAURGC010000106.1 GCA_030833985.1 Algoriphagus sp.
AGCGCAGGGGTCCCACCTCTTCCCATCCCGAACAGAGAAGTTAAGCCCTGCAGCGCCGATGGTACTGGGGTTACACCCGGGAGAGTAGGTCGCCGCCACATTATTGAAGCCCTTCGATGACTCGAAGGGCTTTTTTTGTTTTAATACGAAATACGAAGTACCAAATACGGAAACTAAACTAATGTCGAATATCGAGCGCTGAACACTGATTGAGGAAGGATGAAGTAGCAATTCGAGGGCTGTACATTGTACCTGGTACATCTTTTTGTTTTCTTCTAAAAATGCTACCTTAATCCCCATGAAAAAGATCGGATTCTTTAGCGCACTGATTCTGCCTTTATTACTGTTTTTTGGGATGAAGTGGGGGGGTCCCTTCCAATGGATGATCCATGTCTTCGTCTTTCTACTTGTCCCCCTGATGGATTATGCAATTCAAAAGGATACAAGTAATATCCCAGCTGATGAAGTTAGTGAAGCTACGAAGGTACATTTTTACAAGCTGATTACATTTATATGGGTTTATGTACAATTAGCGGTTTTGATTTGGGGATTTTATTGGGTTAGTACGCAGGAATTGTCATTAATTTCTTGGATAGCCTTTACCTCCGGTATGGCTTTAGTGACGGGAGGTATTGGGATTACTGTAGCACATGAGTTGGGACATCGAAGCGAAAAAATTGAACAGACCTATTCCAAAATTCTTTTGATGACGGTTTGCTATATGCACTTTTTTATTGAACACAATAGAGGACACCATGTCCGTGTAGCCACTCCCGAAGATCCAGCAACTAGTAGAAAAGGAGAAAATTTCTATTCTTTTTGGTACCGATCAGTAACCCAAGGTTACTTAAGTTCTTGGTATTTGGAAGCAGATCGTTTGAAAAAGAAAGGCCACGGTTTCTGGTCTCTTTCCAACCAAATGATTTGGTTTCAAATCCTTCCCCTGATTTTTGTTTCCTCATTATTTGCTGTATTCTCATTCCTAGAGGGAAGATTCGTTTGGGAAGTCCCTGTTTTCTTCTTTATACAAAGTGTCCTTGGATTTTCACTATTGGAGTTGGTCAACTACTTGGAACATTACGGCATGGAGCGCAAGCGGTTACCTTCCGGTATTTACGAAAAAGTGACCCCACTTCATTCCTGGAATGCCTCCCAACTGGTGAGTAATTTCTTACTATTTCAATTGCAGCGTCATTCTGATCACCATGCGGCTGCTCACAAAAGGTATCAGGTATTAGATCACCACGAGACTAGCCCTCAACTGCCTGCAGGTTATTCGGCGATGATTATTTTAGCTTGCATTCCTCCGCTTTGGTTTGCAGTGATGGATCCGCTTCTGTCTCGATGGCAGAAGACTCAAGAATTTGATTTAGTCGAGTAAAAAGTTATTGAAAAAACTACTTTTCAAAGCCAACCATATCATCAAAAATAAAATTCCCCAGAAAAGGTAAATTCTGTAAAAATCAGCTGTTTCCTTGTACCGGTTTTCTAATATTTCTGTTTTCTCAAGGGTGTTTATTTGGTCAAAAATTTGATTTAATGCCTTTCCATCCGAAGCCCTGAAAAAGAGGCCATTGCCAATTCTTGAAATTTCTCGTAGCGTAGATTCATCCAAGTAGCTCTCCACTAGTTGAGGCCTTCCAAAAAAATCCGTTCCGTAAGGTACCATGCCATCTTTTCCTACTGCAATGGTGTAAATTTTTATTCCAAATGCACTTGCCAATTGCGCAGCAAAAATAGGGTCTACATTTCCTGCATTGCTTTCCCCGTCTGATAACAAAATCATCACTTTAGAAGGGGAATCACTATCCTTCATCCTGTTGGTACCTGCGGCTATAGCAGATCCAATAGCAGTTCCTTTCGCTTCAATCATGGAAAAATTAATTTCCTGGATCAAGCTGCTCAACAGCTGGTAATCGTTAGTTAATGGGGACAGTGAATAGGCCTCACCTGAAAAAACAACCATCCCAATACGGTCCCCAAATCTACCCTTGATAAAATCAAGTGCAGTGTTTTTTGCTGCTTCCAGCCGGTTGGGGACAAAGTCTTGTAAATCCATCGATTCAGATATATCAAGAACAAGTAGGATGTCAATTCCTTCCGTAAACTGTTCTACTCGCTCATTACTTCGCTGAGGTCGAGCCAGTGCTAAAACCAAAAAAATTAGAAATAAAAAGAAGAAGCCCGACGGGATTAGTCGAAGGTAGGTCCATGGATTCCCTTCTACCGCCCTTTTGGGTAGTGAAAGTTCTAAAACAGGATTCTTTAAGAATTTGATAAACTTCCGTAATAAAATCAATAAAGGTATCAACCAAAGTAAATTCAATACCAGTGGATTTTCCCACTCGTAGGAGCGTAAGGTCTCAGGTAAAAACCAAGACCAAGAAAAAAACTCAGCGAGTGACTCTTTCATTGGTCAGTTGACTTAAGGTGGCTTTGTAATTCAGTTTAGCAACTGCTAAAAGGTAGGTAGTGGCACTTTTACTATCTTCTTCTTTTCCTGCATAAATAATCATATCAATGCTTCTGAGTGCCTTGAATACTTCTTTATCCTCTAATTCAGCGGCAATTTCACTAGAAGTCCATTCTTGAAAAGGTTGGGAGCGAAGATGTTCCATATAACTTTTCCAATGCCCTATCAATTCATCAGCAAGGGATTGATTTGGGTTTTGTTGAAGTAAATCAGCTAGTTTGTTCCATTTCCGCTCGAATTGAATCCAACGCAGTCTTTCTTTATTTTTCCAGAATAAGCCTTTAATCTTTTCTGCAAAAACAAAAAATAAGAGGGCGAGGACCAAAAGGATTCCCATACTAATGGCACCAAATATTAGCCAATTGAATGATTTTTCAAGAGGTTGGTACACATTATTTTCCTTGAATTGCAGCTTTTCAGGAATGGAATCCAAATTAAGTTTTAGATAGAGGAATGCCTCATTTGAGTAATGAGTTAAACTGTCGTATCGATTTAACTCCACCACTGGTAAGGATAGGTAAGAAATGGGTTCAAGTGAAAAATTAGACAAAAAATAAAGCGCACTATCTTGTGTTATGCCCTCTTGGGTATTGGAAATAAATGTTTTCCGCTCTAGGAGTACAAATGGAGAGAAGTCGTGGGCCGAATCAGGAAAAATCAATTGTGCCGACTGCGGATAGCTTGCCTTGAGTACAAAGGCTACCCGTTCTCCTAGTTGAGCGGAATCTTGGGTAAAATATCCCCTCACTTGAACCTCCTGTGACCAAGCAGATGCACTAGCAAGGAGGAGGAAAAGAAATAGATGGAGCTTACCCACGCTTCATTCGTTTATTTCGGTACTTAAATAAGTCTATTAAGGGCACCACGATATCTTCTCTTGAATCAATAGCCAAATAATTGATTTGGTTTTTCTTACACAGCTCTTTTAATTTTCCTCGCTCACTGGTGAAGGTTTCCGCAATTTTTTTTGAGAAACTTCCAAATGCAGTATTTATCCAGGTAGTTTTTCCCCGCTCTTTATCAAAGATGGGCACGATCCCTAGGGTTGGTAAGGCAGCCTCTCTAGGATCAGTCAATTGAATGGCTACTAAATCATGACGCTCAGCTAGAGCTCGGAAAGGGCGCTCATAATCTTCGTCAATAAAATCTGATATCACAATGAGGATACTTCTCTTTTTAATCAAATTCAATGCAAAGGTGAAAAGACCATTTAAATTAGTTTTCAAACTATTGTTCTCGTGTTCAAATATTCCCCGAACGATTTTGACTCCTTGCTTACTTCCTTTACCGGGAAGGATTAGTTTTTCCTGCTGATCAGAATAAGAAATTAACCCCACTTGGCTCCCCTCATATACTGCTGCAAGGGTCAATACGCCAGCAATCAATTTGCCTTGGTCAATTTTTTTTTGCCCCTGTTGTCCAATATCCTGACTCCCAGAAATATCTAATAGAAAATAAACAGATTGATCTTTTTCTTCTTTAAAAGTTTTGACGAATGTGCCGTGCCCTTTGGCAGATACTTTCCACTCAATGGTACGGATATCATCGCCATACTGGTAGGGGCGTAAATCATCAAACTCCAACCCTGAACCTTTAAAAAGTGACTGATACTCTCCTTGAAGGTGATTATTGGCCACCTTTCGGATCATAATTTCGTATTTTCTAAGTTTGCCAAATAGCTGATCCATGAGAAGGATTTGAATTGGCTAAGTTAAAGTCTTGTGGCGAAAATTAAAACTTAAGTAGGACTATAGAACTCGTTTTTATCCGTTAAAAAAAACTAATTTTGACTTGTGATGAATCGGTTACTTTTCATTTTTACGCTGCTGTTGCTTTATTCATGCAATAAGAGTTCTACTTCAAAAGAATTTTTGTCGGAAGACGTGATGGTGGCCATCCTAGTAGATGTTCAAGTTGCGGAAGGAAAGGCAAGTACATTACCCATTTCCTATGATTCCTCCAAAGTCCTTTACCATTTACTTGAAAAGGATATTTTTTTAAAACATGGAGTCAATGATTCGGTTTTTACTAAAAGTATGGTCTATTACTTAGAGGATGCTGAAAAAATGGACCGTATTTATGCCCGTATCATTGATTCGCTGGTAGTACTTGAAAATAACCTAATGACCAAGGAGTAAGCCAAATGCTGTACCCAAGTAACTTAGAGCAGAAAGTTAATTTTATTAAAATAAAAGAACTCCTCAAGGGTGAATGTACTTCTTCCTTGGGGCAAGGGTATGTAGATCAAATTACTTTTTCGAAGGACTTTGGACTGATTCAAAGGCTATTAGACCAAACGGAGGAGTTTCGTCAGCTACTGCTTGCTGGAGAACCATTTCCTTCCTCACATTTTACGAATCTGAATCCTTACCTAGAAAAGGCAAAGTTGGAAGGTGCTTTTTTGGAACAAGATGAATTTCAGGAGATTAAATTAGCTCTTCAAACCCTTCAATCATGTATTTCTTTTTTTCAAAAATTTGGGGACTCTTATCCTACATTGAAAGCATTGCTTGGGTTACTTCTTGATTTAGATTTAAAATTACTTCGAGAAATTGATCAGGTGCTGGATGAGAAAGGCAAATTGAGGAGTAATGCCTCCAAGGAGCTTCAATTAATTCGAACCCAACTCCTGTATGAAGAAAGTCGTTTGAGGAAAGTGATGGAACGTGTTTTCAAAGAGGCACGAGCCAAAGGGCTTGTACCCGATGATTCAGCCATGACTATTCGGGGAGGTAGAATGGTGATTCCAATAGCAGCAGAAAATAAACGTAAACTACGCGGATTTATTCATGACGAGTCATCAACAGGTCAAACTGTATTTATGGAGCCTGAAGAGGCTTTGGATATCAATAATGAGATCCGAGACCTTGAATACATGGAAAAGCGGGAGATCATTCGGATCCTGACAAAACTTACAAATCAACTACGCCCAAATATTCCTGCACTCCGTAAAGCAACTAATTTTCTTGGAGTGTTTGATTTTATCCGTGCAAAAGCTCGCTTTGCTTTAAAGACTAACAGTGTGAAGCCAATCCTTACCCAGGAAAGGAGGCTTTCTTGGTATGATGCAAGGCATCCCATCTTGGAGATTTCCCTAAAGGCACAAGGAAAACAAGTGGTTCCACTTAATCTAAAATTAGATCACCAGAAGCGGTTGCTGCTAATTTCTGGGCCCAATGCTGGAGGTAAATCCGTGGCATTGAAAACGGTAGCACTTCTTCAATATATGCTGCAGTGTGGTCTTCTTCTTCCTGTGCATCCGGATTCCAATTGTTCCCTATTTGATCATCTTTTCATTGATATTGGAGATGAACAAAGTCTGGAAAATGACCTAAGCACCTACTCATCACACCTGATGAGCATGAAACACTTTTCCCAGTTTGCCAATAAGAAGACAATCCTCTTTATCGATGAATTTGGGACGGGTACCGAGCCGCAATTTGGAGGAGCAATTGCAGAATCAATTTTACTGTCTTTGGCCAAACTGGGAGCCTATGGGGTGATTACCACCCATTATGGTAATCTCAAACAACTTGCCGAGAAGCAGCAGGGACTAGTCAATGGCGCTATGCGTTACGATGTGGAAAAATTTGAGCCCTTGTATCAATTGGAAATCGGCAAACCTGGATCCTCCTTCGCACTCGAAATTGCTTCAAAAATAGGGCTTTCTAAAGAGATTGTCGCCTATGCGAAGCAGCAGATCGGTGAGGAACGTGTCAGATATGATCGGCTTTTGACTCAATTGGAAAACGAAAAAAATCAATACGCACAGCTACTAAAGGAGATCAAAGAAAAGGAAAGTCTTCTCAGCGCCAAACTGAAGGAATATGGTCTTTTGAAAGACACGTTGGAGCAAACCAAAAAACAATACATCCAAGAAGCTAAATTAGAAGCAAAATCTCTTCTGGATCAGGCCAATAAAAAAATTGAATCTGTGATTCGAGAGATTAAGGAAGGGAAAGCAGAAAAGGTAGTGACCAAAAATCTCCGAAAAGAGCTTAATGTATTTAAAGAGGAAGTTAAGCCTGAAAAAGTAACTCTAAAGGATCCTGAAATCCAAGTGGTAGGGGGCCAGATTCAGCTTGGAGATTGGGTTCGCCTTAAAGATAATGGTGCCATAGGCGAAGTATTACTCCTAAAAAATAAGGACGCAGATTTACTCATAGGTGACCTAAAGTCTACTGTTAAACTTTCTCGGTTGGAGAAGATTGCTAAGAATACTGCGAAAAAAGAATTAAAATCTATTGAGAAGCGGGGTAGTTATCAGACAACTGCAAAGATGATGGACTACTCCACCAATTTAGATTTACGTGGAAAAAGGGGAGAAGAAGTGCTTCCTATGATCCAAAGCTTTATTGACGAGGGATTTATGTTAGGGATAAAAAATCTCCGAATTGTCCATGGTAAGGGAGATGGTATTTTAAGAGAGGTTACTAGAAATTTACTTAGATCCATGTCCCAAGTAGGCAAATTGGAAGATGAACATGCGGATCGGGGTGGCGCTGGAGTAACTTTGATAACACTAAAGTAGCCTTCTTATCTTTTGATTAGTCGTCATTTGATGATTTACACGCATTAATCCAACAAGATTTTATGCTACTAGTACGATTACGGATAAATCATACTTTTTAATTATTGAAGGTGATGCAATAAGAATACGGGCCAATTAGATTATTTAAAATCTTCCATCCTTATTTTATTTTCACAAAACGTGTATTCTCTGGGTTCGTTAGAGCAAATCACCAAAATTCTATCCAAAGTATACTGAGCGACCAAGTCTGTATACCAAGCGATTCCTTGCTTGTCTAAGTTGCTGGTAGGCTCATCCAATAAAATCAATTGAACTTCAGAAAAAAGTGCAAGAGAAAGCTTTACGCGTTGCTTCATGCCTGAAGAAAATTGGGAAATAAATTTATTTTGATGTTTTTCTAAACCCATAACTTCAATTATTTCCTGACTTGACCATTGATTCAATGGACGCTTAAATTGGAAATGGAAGTTTAAAGCTTCTACCAAGGTAAACTCTTCGGGTAATTCAAGATAAGGAGTGGCTATGGAAAGTGTTCGAAACCAGTTTTCTTGAGCAATCGATTTTGAATCTATCTCAAATTCAATATTCCCGTTTGTTAAAGGAATTGCACCGGAAAGGCATTTTAATAAGGTGGATTTACCAGATCCGTTACCTCCGGTAACAGCCATTGTAGTGCCTGAAGCTAGCTCTAGATCTAGATTTTTAAAAACCCATTCGTTCTGAAAGCGTTTGGAGGCCTTTTGAATTTTGACCCTAAACATGCTAGTTGATATAGCCTTTCATAACCCCTCGCTCTGAAGAACGGATAAAATTCAATATTTCATCTCGCTCTTTGGTGGCAGGGAGGTTAATCTCAATTTCCTCTAATGCCCTACTGTTATTCAAACTATTTAAAAATAAATAGCGATAAACTTCCTGGATGTGTGAAATAGTTTCACTAGAGAACCCTCTTCTTCGTAAACCTAAAGAATTTACTCCTGCATAGGTGAGTGGCTCTCGTGCTGCTTTGGTAAATGGGGGAACATCTTTTCTCACTAAGGAACCACCAGAAATCATGGCGTGAATGCCAATTTTTACAAATTGATGAATTGCACTTGATCCTCCTATAATTGCCCAATCTTCAATAACAACATGCCCCGCTATTTGAACAGAATTTGCCACAATCACATGGCTCCCAATGACGCAGTCGTGTGCCACATGGACATAAGCCATCAAAAGGCAATGACTTCCTACTACAGTGGTTTGCTTGTCTACTGTTCCACGTGAGATGGTGACACATTCTCGTATAGTCGTATGATC
>JAURGC010000004.1 GCA_030833985.1 Algoriphagus sp.
GAGAAGATGGGATTGAAGAGTGGATTATTTTAGAATTGAAATTACTTGCGGATGTAGGTTTGGTAGGATTTCCGAATGCAGGAAAGTCTACTTTACTTTCTTCCATCTCTGCAGCAAGGCCAGAAATAGGAGATTATCCATTCACTACTTTGGTGCCCAATCTGGGTGTAGTGAGTTACCGGGATGATAAATCCTTTGTAATGGCAGATATCCCTGGAATCATCGAAGGAGCTGCTGAGGGGAAGGGCTTGGGAATTCGATTTTTGCGACACATTGAGCGAAACTCTATTTTATTGTTTCTTATCCCTGCTGATGCCAAAGACATCAACGAGCAATACCGAATCTTATTGGGAGAACTTAGAAAATATAACCCAGAACTTTTGGATAAAAAACGACTGCTTGCGATTTCTAAAGTAGATATGCTTGATGAGGAATTGATGCATGAGATGGAACAGGAAATCCCAAAAGAGCTCCCCTATGTATTTATTTCTTCTGTCAGCCAGTTTAATTTGGAGAAATTAAAGGATTTAATCTGGCAGGCAATCCATGATTAAATCCGCCACTTTGTCAGCCTTGGAGTTCTGGCAAACTCCTTGATAAAATTAAAAAGCCAACTATGATTGCTAAACCATGGAAAATAAAGATTACGAAGAGCAGGAAACAGCATTGAACCTAGATGAAAATTCAAATGAAGGGGCAATCCCTCCTACGGAAGAAGGTGCTGAAGAAAATGTCCTCAGTCAAGAAGAAAAGTTGACTCTAGAAGTCGGTGAACTAAAAGAGAAATACCTTCGCTTGTATTCTGATTTTGAAAATTTCAGAAAAAGGACGGCTAAAGAACGAATTGACTTGATAAAAACCGCTTCTGAGGAGGTTTTGAAGGACCTTATTCCCGTTGTAGATGACTTTGAGCGCGCCTTTAAGGCAGCAGAAAAGGAAACAGACCCACAAAAAATTCAAGAAGGAAATCAATTGATTTTTCAAAAACTGGTAAAAATTCTTGACTCTAGAGGATTAAAGCCCATGGAAGAGTTAATTGGTCAACCCTTTAATCCCGATACACAAGAAGCAATTACACAAATTCCTTCCCCAAGTCCTGAATTAAAAGGCGCAGTGATAGACGTGGTAGAAAAAGGGTATTTCTTGGGGGAGAAGGTGGTTCGATTCGCCAAAGTTGTGACTGGAGCATAAAAAATTATGGCAAAAAGAGACTATTACGAGGTTCTTGGTATTTCAAAGTCTGCCAATGCAGAAGAAATCAAGAAAGCATATCGCAAACTTGCGATTCAATTTCATCCTGATAAAAACCCAGACAATCCCGAGGCTGAAGAAAAATTCAAGGAAGCTGCTGAAGCCTACGAGGTATTGAGCAATCCTGAAAAAAAGCAGCGTTACGATCAGTTTGGACACCAAGGGTTAGGGGGTAACGGAGGCTTTGGAGGTGGAGGGATGAATATGGAGGACATATTCTCTCAATTTGGAGATATTTTTGGTGGAGGTGGATTTGGGTCTTTCTTTGGTGGTGGAGGCGGTGGTCGACGAACCAAAAAAGGAACCAACCTACGGGTAAAATTGAAACTTACGCTGAGCGAAATAGCGAATGGGGTTGAAAAGAAAATAAAAGTAAAGCGGCAGGTGGTTGCACCTGGAGTTTCTTTTAAGACCTGTAGTACTTGCCAGGGTAGTGGTCAAGTGAAAAAAGTGGTGAATACGATGTTGGGCCAGATGGTATCTGCGAGTACCTGCGGCGTATGTGCGGGATCTGGCCAATTGGTGGACAAAAAGCCGGAAGAAGCAGATTCACGTGGGCTACTTCTTAAAGAAGAAGTTATTTCCATTACTATTCCTGGCGGTGTAGGGGAAGGCATGCAACTCAGTATGTCAAGTAAAGGAAATGAGATTCCAGGAGGAATCCCCGGAGATTTATTGATTGTGATTGAAGAGGCAGAAGACGGGGTATTTCAGCGAGAAGGCAACAATGTCATTTATGATTTGCATATCTCCTTTATTGAAGCGGCATTGGGGGAATCAGTGGAAGTCCCAACCCTCGATGGAAAGGTAAAAATAAAAATAGATCCGGGAACCCAAAGCGGAAAGATGCTTCGATTAAAGGGAAAAGGGATCAAAGATATCAATGGGTATGGAAAAGGAGATCAGTTGATTATGGTTAATATTTGGACTCCAACAACACTTTCAAAGGAAGAGAGGCTGGTTTTGGAAGGGTTAAAAAATTCAGAAAATTTTAAACCAGACCCAGGTAAGCAGGAAAAGTCCTTTTTTGATAGGATGAAAGAGTTTTTTTAAAAAAGTGGAAAGCCAGAGTTAAGCTCTGGCTTTTTGCATATTTTTAATAACCTTTTTAGGTTTGCTTCGTACCCTATCCCTATGCCCCACAAATTTTGCTTATTTCTTTTGTTTCTAGCGCTATTTGGGTTTAACGTGAGCGCTCAATTTGTCCGCGAATACCGTGTACCATCATCCAGTGACATTGACCGGGTTAGCCTAAGCTTTAGTTCATACAAAAGTCAAACTCAAGTGAAGCGAAGTGTAGGCATGGATCCTCTTCAAATTCATGGACACCTTTTGCAAGCCAATATTTTACCAGATTTTCAGTCTTCCAAAACAATGAATCACTTGGTAGCGAGTTTGGTACACACGAATATTGAATCAGATAATTTAGGAAAAAGCATCACCTCTAAATTATTTTCTAGGGCAAATGATTTTGACCATACCTGGGATGTAGGGCTTACTTCTGACCATGCCTATAATTTGGAGTTTAATCTAGGAATGGGGACGGCGGATTTTGATTTGACACAATTGGCGGTATCCAAATTAAAAATCAAAAGTGCAAGTGCAGATGTTTACATTCATTCCAGCGGCTTGACGCCTAATTTAATGGTGATGGATACGCTTTTAGTCTTACTCAATATGGGGGCAGTTGACCTGCATCAAGCCCAGTTTACGCAAGCAGAAAAAGTAATATTGGAAGTGAATTATGGAAAAATCAATCTTGATTTTTCTGGCCGTCCCATGCAAAAGAGTCAGGTGATCGCCGCAGTAGGGGGAGGTACTATTTTTTTGAAGCTTCCATCAGCGGTACATCCCATCAAAATAACGATTAAAACTACACCGCTTTGTCGAACCGCTATCCCTTCTTATTTGAAACCTATAGGGAATAATATTTTTGTTACCAAAGGCTACACTGCGACAGATCCTAAACTCATGGAATTTTTTCTTGATGTGGGGGTTGGATCCGTTACTATTGAATAATGATGTTAGAAATCAACAAACTCAATAAATCCTATGGGAGCCATTGCGCACTTTCGGAGCTAGATCTAAGGGTTCAGGAAGGAGAAATTTTTGGATTACTTGGCCCTAATGGAGCAGGAAAGACCACCCTAATTCGTATTATAAATCAAATTATTGAACAGGATAGTGGGGAGGTCCTCATGGATGGATTGCTTCTTTCTGGCGAATCAATTCGCAAAATCGGCTACCTACCTGAGGAGCGAGGCTTGTATAAAAAAATGTCCGTTTGGGATCAGTTAATTTATTTCTCTAGGATTAAAGGGCTGACAGCTTTGGAAGCAAAGCAGCGGGTCAATCATTGGTTGGAACGGTTTGAAATAGCTTCATGGAAGGGGAAAAAAATTGAAGACTTATCCAAAGGGATGGCTCAAAAAATCCAGTTTATTGCTACAGTAATTCATCAGCCGCGCTTATTGATTTTGGATGAACCCTTCTCAGGATTTGACCCAGTAAATGCAGCGCTACTAAAGTCTGAAATTATCAACCTGAAAAAGGAGGGCACTACCATTTTATTGAGCACCCATCGGATGGAATCAGTGGAATTACTTTGCGATCAAGTGGCAATGATTCATAAATCCAAGAAACTATTGGACGGCAGTATTCGGGATATAAAATCAAGATTTAGACCCGCTCAAATACGGGTGACGCTTGAATTGGGAAATATGCCCTTGCCAAACCAGTGGGAAGTAGAATTCACGGAAGAAAACCGAGTGAGCCTTCTGCTTCCTCTTCAAGGACAGTCACCAAACCAGTTACTTCGTGAACTCATGTCCTTTGGGGAAATACTTGCTTTTCAGGAGTTGTTTCCAAGTATGGAAGAAATATTCATTCAACAAATAAATTCAAGTGTAGATGCATAAGGTATTGTTGGTGATTCAAAGGGAATATCTAGCGAGGGTGAAGAAAAAATCTTTTTTGATTGCTACGTTGTTGACTCCTTTAATTTTTCCCGCAATCCTTGCAGTTTTTGTCTGGATTGCGGTAGAAGAAAAAGAAAATCAATCTTTGCGAGTGATTGAAGTAGTGGATGAAACAGGGCTATTTTTCATGGAAAGTTCTGAGCAATATGCATTTAGTTCTTCTTCAAAGACCTTGGAGGAAGCAAAAGCCTTGGTCTTGGAGGGGGAGCGCTATGGAGCACTATATTTACCAAAAATGGAATTATCATCTCCTCAAGGTATTCAATTTTATGGCATAGAAAATCCCAGTACCGCCTTAATCAGCTATTTGGAAGCAGCATTGAAGCGGAAAGTGGAGGATTTACGACTCTATGCGAAAGGGATAGATCCTGCTGTATTGAAGCAAATTCGTACTCAAGTTAAGATTCAATCCCTCACACTTGGAGATGCTGGGGAAGAGGTAATTTCTGATGCCACAGTCAATTATGCGCTTGGGTTTTTAGCAGGGATACTGATTTACCTATTTATTTTTATCTATGGAAATCAGATTATGCAAGGAGTGATTGAAGAAAAGTCTACTCGAATCGTCGAGATTTTGGTTTCATCGTTACGTCCATTTCAATTGATGATGGGAAAAATAGTGGGTATTGGTGCAGTAGGATTGACTCAATTTTTAATTTGGGTCTTTCTTGTTGGGATGCTATCTACGATTGTTGTGGGCGTATTAGGAATGCAAATGCCCCAACAGCAAGCCATGGAAATGGCCAATCCTGAATTGATGTCAGCTACATCGGAATCTGGGGATTTGGGAGGGTTACTTTATGTAATTGAAAGCATTGATTTTGTCAGTTTGATAGTGTCATTTATTTTCTATTTTTTGGGAGGTTACCTCTTGTATGGTGCTTTATTTGCAGCGGTGGGCGCAGCAGTTGACGCCCCTTCAGATGCCCAACAATTCATGTTTCCAATTACTATACCTTTGTTGGTCGGTTACATGGGCCTTTTTGTTTTTGTTTTGCAAGACCCTTCCAGTAGTGTTTCCTTTTGGCTTTCAATAGTTCCGCTTACCTCGCCTATAGCGATGATGGGCCGAATCAGCTATGGAGTTCCATTTTGGGAATTGGCACTATCCATGAGCTTACTAGTGATCGGGTTTTTAGGGACTACCTGGATGGCTTCCAAAGTATACCGAATTGGGATTTTGATGCATGGGACAAAGCCTACTTACCGAACCTTACTAAAATGGATTCGGACAAACCATTGATGTGCCTTTTTGTAAAAAGGAACGATTGATTTGTAAAATTTTCACCAAAGGAGTTAGTTGATTTTGATAGAAAATCTTATTTTTCCTTGCATACAAATACTTAAAACCTGTTTATGCAGTTATTTGTATACTACACTTGCTGAGTAAATGAAAAATAAGTTTCAGGATTTGGCTTCCATTGATTTTTACCAGAATAAGAAACTAGTCAAATGGCTGATTTTTTTAATCTCAGTATTGTTGGGCTTGGGGTCAATTGGCTATACTCAGCGCCTTGTTGAAGAATTACGCGCTCGAGAGAACCGACAAATTCTTGTGCTATCTGCGGCCTTGGATTATGCCGCGACTACGACGGAGAATCTCACCTTTATCAATCAAGAGATAATCCAGCAGAATTATTCATTCCCAATAATTTTAGTGGATGGGTTGGGGAATCCCATTGACTTTAGAAATATTGATTTCAGAAACAGTAAAAATCAAGCAGACTCTACTCGAATTTTAACTAGGGAGTTGCTAGAAATGCAGGATGATTTCCCGCCTATTGTACTTCAAGAAGCAGGGATGCGTATTTATTACCGAAATTCTGCTTTATTGACTAACCTAAATTATTATCCCTATATCCAGTTATCGGTCATTTTACTTTTTGGGGTCTTGGTCTATGTCGTATTCAACCAAAGTAAGCTCTCCGAACAAAACCGGGTCTGGGCTGGACTTACCAAAGAAACGGCTCACCAATTAGGAACTCCCATTGCCTCACTTATGGCCTGGATGGATTACCTAAGGAATTCTCCAGTTTGGGATGAAAATAAGGAAATCATTCAGGAGATGGATAAGGATGTGATCAAGTTACGGGTGGTAACGGAACGATTTAGCAGTATTGGTAGTAGTCCTGTAATTCAGCCTGAAAATGTGTTTGAAATTATTGAGGATACGATCTCTTACTTACGTCCTCGGATTTCTACTAAAGTAGAGTGGGAACTTCACTCTGATTCCAAGGAGTTGATTGCTTTACTAAATAAGCCATTGTTTGACTGGGTCCTTGAAAATGTTTGTAAAAATGCGGTTGATGCGATGAAAGGGAAGGGAATTCTTCGGATTTCCTTGTTTCAAGAGAGTGATAAATTTGTAGGGATAGATATTAGTGATACGGGTATAGGTATTGAGAAAATGAAGTATAAAAAGGTGTTTACCCCTGGATTTTCTTCCCGGAAGCGAGGTTGGGGATTGGGCTTGACATTAGCCAAGCGCATTGTGGAAGGGTACCATGGGGGAAAAATATTCGTGAAGCATTCCGAGTTGGGAAAAGGTACCACGTTTCGGATTTTACTTTTAGGCCCGAAGGAGGAAGCAACTCCATTTGTAAGTAAGGGAATCATGGGGATTTCCTGAAAAAAAATAAGATGATTGGGGCGCAAGGCTGGTAACAATAAAAATGGGGTTCAGTCATTTTTATCTACCTTTGCTCCCTGAATTTTATCCCTCATGAGTTTAACAGCCGAAATTAATAAGCGAAGGACCTTCGCAATTATTGCCCACCCAGATGCGGGGAAAACCACCCTTACTGAAAAATTATTACTTTTTGGGGGGGCTATTCAAACAGCAGGTGCAGTCAAATCGAATAAGATAGATACAGCGACCAAGTCGGACTGGATGGAAATTGAGAAGCAGCGGGGGATTTCTGTGGCTACCTCTGTGATGGGATTTGAATACAAGGGAATCAAAATTAACTTACTCGATACCCCGGGACACCAGGATTTTGCAGAAGATACGTACCGGACTTTAACTGCTGTTGATTCGGTCATCATGGTCATTGACTGTGTGAAGGGGGTGGAAATTCAAACTGAAAAGTTGATGGAGGTCTGCCGAATGCGCAATACTCCTGTGATTTGCTTTATTAATAAATTGGATAGGGAAGGCAGAGATCCTTACGATCTTTTGGATGAAGTAGAATCCAAGCTAGGGATAAAAGTGAGGCCGCTTTCCTGGCCTATTGGCATGGGAAAGGGATTTAAAGGGGTTTACAACCTCTACGAGAAAAAGCTCAATTTATTTACCCCTTCTCAGCGGAAGTTGAGCGATGACCGACAGGTTTTCGAAAATTTGGATGATCCACAGCTAGACTCGTTGATTGGCCCCGGGAATGCAAATCAATTGCGAGAGGATGTGGACTTGATCGAAGGAGTATACCCTGATTTTGAAGTTCAGGATTACTTGGAGGCAAAAATTGCCCCTGTATTTTTTGGTTCAGCTGTGAATAATTTTGGGGTCAATGAAATGTTGGACACCTTTATTCAGATTGCTCCGATTCCACAAATCCGAGAAACAGACTTGAGAAAGGTTGCTCCAGAGGAATCTAAATTCTCTGGCTTTGTATTTAAGATCCATGCCAACATGGATCCTAACCACCGGAACCGAATTGCTTTTTTGCGGATTTGTTCTGGGAAGTTTGAGCGGAATAAGCCGTACAATCATGTTCGAGGCCCAAAACCACTTCGCTTTTCCAACGTGACCCAGTTTATGGCGCAGGACAAAGAAATCATTGACGAGGCATTCCCTGGAGATATTGTAGGCTTATACGACACAGGCAATCTCAAAATTGGCGATACGCTTACGGAGGGAGAAAACCTAGTATTTACAGGGATTCCTAGCTTCTCGCCAGAGATTTTCAGAGAGGTAGTGAACAAGGATGCAATGAAGACCAAGCAATTGGAGAAAGGGCTGAAGCAATTAATGGAGGAAGGAGTAGCTCAACTTTTTACTTTCGAAATGGGTGCTAGAAAAGTAGTGGGTACGGTGGGGCAACTACAATTTGAAGTAATTCAGTTTCGTTTGAAAAACGAATACAATGCGACGGTGGAGTTTCACCCGATGAACTTGTACAAGGCTTGCTGGATTAGCTGCTCGGACAAGAAACAATTGGACGAGTTTGTGCGCTCCAAGAATCGTTACATTGCTCGAGACAAAGACGACAAGTTGGTTTTTATGGCTGAGTCCAAATCCTGGTTACAGATGGTGCAAGACAATTATCCAGAAATCGAATTTCACTTTACCTCGGAGTTTTAAAAGAGAGTTCACTTATTCTTTGTGTCTTTAGGGTTTAAAAACCGAAGTAAATTCAAATTTTCTCCCATCAAAAAGGCCTTTGTCGCTCAGTTTTAGGTCTGGAATTACGAGCAAGGCCATAAAACTCAGAGTCATGAAGGGGGAGTTGAGCGTCGATCCCATTTCCTTTGCTAAACAATCAATTTGGGTGTATGCCTCTGCAACTGTGTACCCATCCTCTGGAGACATGATGCCTCCCACTGGAAGTGGAAGCACCTCTTCTTGATCTCCCCAAACTGCAGATACACCTCCCTTGGCCTCAATCAACAAATTTACGGCCCTGCAAATGGATGTGTCATCCACTCCTACCGCAATGATGTTGTGGGAATCATGCCCTACTGAAGATGCAATAGCTCCTGCTTTTAATCCAAAATTTTTGATAAAGGCGATTGCCGGAGGGGCATCTTGGTAGCGGTTGACCACCGTAATTTTAAGAATGTCCTGCTCAGGATTGGATTCAGCAAGTCCATCCTTTACATTAATTTCACCTTCTAATTCAGGAGTAATTAATTGCCCATCCAACGCTTCAATAATCCGAACCTTTTCTCCCAAAGCTGAAATCCGAAAGTCTGTAGGATATTTAAGAGAGGTTGAAAAATGGTTGATTACCTCATTTTTTATTCTAGGGATTAGGGATTGCCCATTTTCTGCCACCTTTTGTCCTTGGATGTAGGTGGCTAGAACTTTAAATTTCTCCAGATCTTCCACCAGAATAAAATCAGCTCCATCTCCTACTCGAAGTTGTCCAACTGGTAGGGAATAGTGAGCAATGGGATTGATACAGGCCGCTCTAAGTACATCGAAGATATCTTTTCCTTTAGCAATGGCCCGGCAGACAAGTTCATTGATATGACCCAAGGCTAGATTGTCTGGATGTTTGTCATCTGAGCAAAACAGAAGCATTTCTGGATAATCATCGATAAGGTCAATTAGGGCGTCAAAGTTTTTGGCTGCGGAACCTTCTCGAATGGAGATTTTCATCCCAAGTTTAATTTTTTCCAAAGCTTCCTCGTAGGTAAAGCATTCGTGGTCGGTACTTGGACCTGCGGATACATACTTTTGCGCGAGTTCGCCTCGAAGCCCTGGTGCATGACCATCAATGGGCTTTCCTTGCTTCTGAGCAAGGTGAATTTTTTCCATGACTAGCGGGTCCCTATGTACCGTTCCAGGCCAGTTCATCATTTCTGCGAGGTATAGGATTTCCGGACGAGCCATTAGTTGTTCTATGTCTGCAGCAGTGATTGCTCCACCTGCGGTTTCAAAAGGGGTGGCGGGGACGCAGGAGGGAGCTCCAAAGAAAAAATGAAAGGGTACTTGTTTCCCATTGTCAATCATGTATTCTATCCCTTGCATACCACAGACATTGGCGATTTCGTGTGGATCAGAGAGGGTAGCGACTGTACCATGAACTACTGCTAGTCGAGCAAATTCGGATGGAACCAACATGGAGGATTCGATGTGGACATGGGCATCAATAAATCCAGGCAGTAAGAAGGGCAGGGCAGGGCTGGGTGGAATTGGGACAATGGAATGAATTTTTTTTTCCCTAATTTCTATTGCTACAGGGTAAATTTTGCAGATATGGAGATCAATCAGCTGGCCTTCTAGGATCATAGGGGAAAATTCAAGGGAAAGTTTTTGGTTTGCAAGCAATAAGGATCTTTACTTTTAAAAGTAGGTACCGTTAAAACTACTATATTTGCACAAATTTTAGGCAGTAAAATAAGATAGGTTTTTTGATGAACAAGATTGTCATCGCCATAGATGGGTATTCCGGTTGTGGGAAAAGTTCGACTGCCAAGGAGGTCGCAAAAAGGTTAGGCTTCACCTATATCGATTCTGGAGCAATGTATCGTGCGGCGGCACTTCATTTTTTGAATGAAAATTTATCTCCATTAGACTCTGAGGATGTTTTTGAAGGTTTAAAAAGCCTTCGCATTTCATTTCAGTTCAATCCAGTAAGCCAATTACAAGAAACCTACTTGAATGGGGTGAATGTAGAAAAGGAAATCCGTTCCATGCGAGTGGCTGAGCGGGTGAGTGAGGTAGCAACCGTGAAAGAAGTTCGCGTTGCACTCGTGGCGCAACAGCAGGAGCTTGGACGAAAAAAGGGAGTGGTGATGGATGGAAGGGATATTGGTTCGGTAGTTTTTCCAGAGGCTGAGTTGAAACTATTTATGACTGCAGACGTAGAGACTCGAGCGCGGCGACGGCAGCTTGAACTCCTTGAAAAGGGGGAGAAGGCGTCGTTAGAAGAAATTAAATTAAATTTAGAGACTAGGGATCAAGTAGATTCAAGTAGATCAGAAAGTCCTTTGATTAAGGTGCCTGATGCGGTTGAGATTGATACGAGCAACCTGACATTTTCTCAGCAGGTAGACCAAATTATTGACTTAGTCCATAAAGTAACGTTAAATTAATTGGTGTATGCAAGTTACCATAGATAAGAATTCAGGGTATTGTTTTGGAGTAGAATTTGCCATCAAAATGGCAGAGGATGAGATGGAGAATGAGGAGACCTTGTATTGTCTGGGAGATATTGTTCACAATGATATGGAAGTCAAGCGTTTAAGCGAAAAGGGCTTGGTAGTCATTGACCGAGAGCAACTTCATGAATTGAGTAATTGCAAAGTTCTTATTCGAGCGCATGGAGAGCCTCCCGAAACGTATAAATTAGCCATTGAAAACAATATTGAATTAATCGATGCCTCTTGTCCTGTAGTACTCAAACTTCAGCATCGAGTAAAAAATGCTTTTGATAAGATGGAGCGTGAAAATGGGCAGATCGTTATCTACGGTAAAAAGGGGCATGCGGAAGTAATTGGCTTGACTGGACAAACTTTAGAAAAAGCGATTGTAGTCACTCAGGATTCAGATTTGGATCAACTTGATTTCACACGCCCTATTACCTTATTTAGTCAAACTACCAAGAGTACAAAGGGCTTTTATGCCCTATCAGAAAAAATAGAAAATCGAATTAAAGCAACTAAAGGGGAGTTGACGGAAGTTGATTTCAACTCTAACGACTCCATCTGCAGACAAGTCTCCAATAGAGAACCACAGTTGCAGCGATTTGCTCAAGAGAATGATGTGATCTTGTTTGTGTCAGGGAAAAAAAGCTCCAACGGAAAAGCCTTATACCAAGTTTGCCTTTCTGAAAATCCAAGAAGCTATTTCATTGAAAATGAGGAAGAAATTGAAGAGGAATGGTTCAAACAAGCAGAGCGGATAGGAATCTGTGGAGCTACATCTACACCTATGTGGTTGATGGAACAGGTAAAAGCTTACGTGAATGGGGTTTCTCAAGGAATCCTTCAAGAGTAAATTGACCCGCATTTCCTAAATTATCTTTTAGTAAAAGTTCCAACAATTAATGTGACTTAGGCTCCATATCAAAAGGTTTTTTCTTAGATTTGTGGCGTTTTTCAAGGCTCATAGTCCCAAACATATGTCAAAAATAGTGAAGCTAAAAAAAGGGTTTGACCTGAAGTTAGTAGGAAAAGCTCCCATGGAGTTGATTCAAGTAACGGCCGCCAGCACCTTCGCCATCAAACCCACCGATTTTCCCGGCATTCAGCGCCCAAAGGTACTTGTAAATGAGGGAGACACTGTGAAAGCAGGCACTCCAATCCTTTTGGACAAGGCAATGGATCAAGTGATTTATGCGGCTCCAGTTTCTGGGGAAGTAGTTGAAATCAAAAGGGGAGAAAAGCGAAAACTTTTGGAAATAAAAATTCTTGCCGATAGTTCTGTGACCTATGAAAATGCAGGAGCATTGGACTTAGGTCAGGATCGAGCTTCTTTGGTGGGTAAACTTGCCGCTTCAGGTGTTTGGCCAACTATCATTCAACGGCCATTTGGAATTGTTGCAAATCCTGCCGACTCTCCAAAGGCTATTTTTGTATCTGCATTTGATACGCATCCTCTTGCTCCAGAGGTAGCTTTCCTTCTTCAAGGAGAGGAACGCTATTTTCAGGCTGGGATTGATGCATTATCCAAGCTTACTTCCGGAAAGGTTCATGTAAATGCAGATGGTAAGAAGCAAGTACCTGCAATTTTCTCGGGCATTAAAAATGCACAGGTAAATCAGTTTTCTGGACCACATCCTGCGGGAAATGTGGGAACTCAAATCCATCACCTAGACCCAATCAACAAAGGAGATATTGTTTGGACTGTAGCTCCCCATGGAGTAGTTCAAATCGGGAAATTTGTTTTAGAAGGTATTTATGACGCTTCCAAATTAGTTGCGTTGACGGGTTCTGAGATGAATCAGAAAGGCTATGTAAAAACGTATACTGGAGCGAATGTGGCTACTTTCCTAGCTGGAGTAGCTGAGCCCGAAACACTGAGAATTATTTCAGGTAATGTGTTGACCGGGGAAAAAATTGAAAAAGATGGGTATTTAGGTTTTTACCACAACCAAGTCACTGTAATTCCTGAAGGGAAATACGAGGAGTTCTTGGGTTGGCTAAAGCCTAGTGCATCCAAACTCAGTTTCCACAAGGCGATTGGTATGTTCTCATTTCTTAAAAGTGGAGAATTCAAGGTCGATACCAATACCCATGGAGAAGAGCGTCCTTTCGTAGTTTCTGGGGTGTTTGAAAAGGTGATGCCAATGGATATTTTGCCTACTTACTTATTCAAAGCCATCGTGACCGAAGACTTTGATGAGATGGAAGAGCTAGGTTTGTATGAAGTGATAGAGGAAGATGTGGCGCTTTGCGAATTTGTAGATCCATCAAAGAATGACCTACAAGAATTAGTTCGCCATGGGATTGAATTGTTAATGTATAATTAAGCTATGAAGTTATTACAAAATCTCTTCGATGGAATAAAGCCAAACTTTGAAAAGGGTGGCAAATGGGAAAAATTCCACACCCTATATGAGGGACATAGAACCATTGCGTTTGCCCCTGACTTGATTACTAAGTCCAAAGGTGCACAAATCAAAGATGCTACGGATTTAAAGCGTGTGATGATTACCGTAGTAATTGCGATGGTCCCAGCTTTGCTTTTTGGCATTTTGAATATTGGACACCAGCATTTTATAGCTACAGGCGCGGAAGGAACATTTTTGGATAAGGCCATCTTTGGTGCGCTTTCTGTGCTTCCGATTCTAATTGTATCTTATGCGGTTGGATTGGCTACTGAATTTACCTTTTGTGTGATCCGAAATCACCCAATTTCTGAAGGGTATTTGGTTACGGGAATGTTGATTGCCTTAGTCATGCCTCCATTTATTCCACTTTGGCAGGTGGCTCTGGCTACCATCTTTGCGGTGGTGATAGGAAAAGAGGTCTTTGGTGGTACGGGGATGAATATTCTCAATGTCGCCATGACAGCAAGGGCTTTCCTCTACTTTGCCTATCCCGCTCAAATCTCTGGAGATCAAGTATGGACTTACCTAGGTGATAAGACAGCAGTTGATGGATTTTCTGGAGCTACTGCACTTGGTGTAGCCTACAATTCTAGTGTGGATGGAACTCCAGTGGTGGAGGCTTTGTCCTCGCACAATGCAGCTCTTGGAGCAGATTTTAGTTTCATGAGTTTGTTTATGGGATGGATTCCAGGTTCTATTGGAGAGACATCCACTTTGATGGCATTAATTGGAGCTGTGATTCTGGTAGCTACAGGTGTTGCAAGCTGGAAGATTATAGTAGGTGGATTTGGAGGAGCTTATGCCATGGGTCTTGTAATGAATGCTTTTGCAGTGAATGAATACATGGCGATGCCAGCTCAGTATCATTTGGTCATGGGCGGCTTGGCATTTGGTGTGATATTTATGGCTACAGACCCCGTATCGGCAGCGCAGACCGAACTAGGAAAATGGATATATGGAATTTTGATTGGGGTGTTGACCGTGATTATTCGTGTGACGAATCCAGCTTATCCTGAAGGGATCATGCTTGCAGTTCTATTCATGAATGTGGTGGCGCCATTGATTGATCATTATGTAGTTAAGGCAAATAAAACAAGGAGGTTACAACGTGCAACAGTCTAATACATACATCATTGTTTACTCGGCAGTATTGACCATAGTTTTGGGATTATTGCTCTCAGGATCATCCCAATTGTTGGGTCCTATGCAGCAAGAGGCAATTGCTTTGGATAAGAAAAAGCAAATTTTAGGCGCTGTCATTAGCGGTGAGGAATTGGCTGCAATGACACCTGAAGAGGTAAATGAACTTTATGCTTCTCGAATTTCATCCACAGTGGTCAATATTTCTGGAGAAGAAATAAAAGAAGAAGGGCTTACTGCAGAAAAAGTTGAAGTTGCCAAAGATTATAAAAAAGCTGCTGAAGAAAGAGCTTATCCAGTTTATATTTTTCATGCAGCAGGTAATCCAGAGGCAGTGGATTCTTATGTATTTCCTTTGTATGGTGCAGGGTTGTGGGATGCAATTTGGGGATATGTTGCCTTAGAAACTGACATGAATACCATAGGAGGAATTACTTTGGCACACGCAGGAGAGACACCAGGTCTTGGCGCTAGAATTACAGAATCGGGAGTACAAGCTCGTTATGTAGGGAAAAAGATATTTGACGAATCAGGCGCTTTGATTACTGTGATTATGCAGAAAGGGGAGGGGAAAGACTACGACGACGAGTTGCACAAAGTAGATGGAATGTCTGGAGCAACCATCACTGCAAATGGAGTGAATGCCATGTTGAAGTCCTACTTGAGTCATTACGAAGCCTACATCAAATCAAAATCTACTGCTGCCCCTGAGGCAGTAGCAGCACTATAAGTTAACGTATCAGACTAATCTAATTATGAGTACTGAAACACTAGAGAAAGTTATTGAGAAAAAGCCGGCTGAGCCCTTGTTCTCCAAACGCAGAAAAAAGCTGGTAACAGATCCTTTGATTGATGACAACCCCATTACCATACAAGTATTGGGCATTTGTTCTGCCTTGGCTGTAACTACCCAGTTGAAGCCCACTTTGGTGATGGCAATCTCGGTTATTTTTGTAATTGCCCTGGCGAATTTTGTGATTTCGATCATGCGAAACACCATTCCTGCCCGAGTGCGAATTATTGTTCAATTGGCAGTGGTAGCTACTTTGGTTACCTTGGTGAGTGAAATTTTGAAGGCCTTTGCTTACGACATGTACAAAGAATTGTCAGTTTTTATTGGACTGATTATTACCAACTGTATTGTCATGGGTAGATTGGAGGCCTTTGCCATGGGTAACAAGCCCTATGACTCCATTTTAGATGGTTTGGGATCTGCATTGGGCTATTCTTGGATCATTCTTACGGTTGCATTCTTCCGTGAACTATTAGGGTCTGGATCCGTATTTGGAATACCTGTTTACAGCTATATATCTAGCTTATTTGGACCTGACTTTAAGTTGGCTACAAATGGCCTGATGGTTTCTCCAGTAGGGGCATTTATTATTTTGGGTTTAATCGTTTGGGTACAGCGTACCAAAACGGGTTATGTAGAACATTAATCTAGCGGTATCACCATGGAATTATTTAGTTTAGGTATTCGGTCGATTTTTATCGATAACATGATTTTCGCCTACTTTTTGGGAATGTGCTCTTTTCTTGCTGTTTCCAAAAAAGTAAGCACTGCGGTTGGACTTGGAGCTGCTGTTGTATTCGTATTAGGGGTAACGGTACCGCTCAATTGGATATTGAATGAGTTTGTCTTGAAGGAGGGTGCCCTCACTTGGGTATCTGCCAGTCTGTTGACCATAGATTTGTCATTTCTTCGATTTATTATGTTTATCGCAGTAATCGCGGGAACAGTGCAGTTGGTAGAAATGATTATTGAGAAGTTTTCACCAGCCTTGTATGGTCAGTTGGGGATCTTTCTTCCTCTGATTGCGGTAAATTGTGCAATACTTGGTGGAGGTTTATTCATGGCTCAGCGTGATTATACCCTAGCTGAGTCTGGAGTGTATGGCTTTGGTTCTGGCTTAGGATTTATGCTAGCTATTGTTTTATTGGCTGCGATCCGTGAACGACTTAAATATTCTCAAGTGCCAGATGGCTTAAAGGGCTTGGGTATTACCATGCTCCTAACCGGCTTAATGGGAATTGCTTTCATGTCTTTTATGGGAATTGATTTATAATCATTCCTATTTTGAGGGAAGGCCCTGAAGAAAACTTCAGGGCCTTTTTTTGTACAATAAATAAATGATTAACTTTCAATAGCCCAATAACTAAAATGTGATCCCATGAAACAGGTTTTTGCACTCTCATTTCTATTTTTCTTTTGTATTACTGGATTTTCTCAAGAAGGTCCCTGGATAGAACTATTTTCTGGTAAGGATTTGGCACACTGGAAGATTTCTGAGAATCCTACTTCTTTTTCGATTGAAAATAAGTTGCTTAAGGTAGCAGGGCCTAGGGCTCATGCCTTCTATGCGGGCCCAGTAGGCGGAGCAAATTTCAAGAATTTCGAATTGTTGGTGGAAGTAAAGACCATGCCTAAGGCAAACTCAGGTATTTTCATCCATACCAACTATCAAGAATCTGGCTGGCCTGAAAAAGGGTATGAAATTCAGGTTAATCAAAGTCATACGGATTGGAGAAAATCAGGCAGCTTGTATTCTTTTCAGGATGTAAAAGAGGTGGTGGTATCTGACGAGGAATGGTATACCTACCACGTGAAGGTAGTTGGCGATCAAATTTCTGTTGCACTTAATGGGAAAGTGGTCATGGAATACGACGAGTCCGACGATACAAAGCGCACTACTCCCCTTGGCCTCAAGCGTTTTGATAGAGGAACTATTGCGCTCCAAGCACATGACCCCGAAAGTGTGATTTATTACCGAAGTGTGAAAATCAAACTTTTGGAGGATTAGGTTAACCACTCCAATGCATGCTAAATAATTAATTTGCCTATGTCCATTACCTACCGTAAACTATTGGCCTATTTTTTTAGGGGTTTATTATTTTTAACTCCTTTGGCAGTTACGGTGTACATTGTCTACCAGCTTTTTTTATTCCTTGACAATTTAATCCCTGTTTCAATACCAGGGATTGGGATTTTGATGGTATTGGCACTGATTACTTTTGTTGGGTATTTGGCAAGTTTGTTTTTTACAAAGCCGTTATTTGATTGGTTTGAACGTGGGGTATTTAAAATACCTTTTGTCAACCTATTGTATACCTCAATCAAGGATTTAATGGGGGCTTTTGTGGGTGAAAAAAAGAAATTTAATTCACCCGTCTTAGTAGCTATTTCGGATAATTTACACCGGATTGGCTTCGTGACTCAGGACGATATGGCTTCAATTGGAATGCCTGATTATGTAGCTGTCTACTTTCCGCATAGTTACAATGTGTCTGGAAACGTGTTCTTGGTAAAGCGGGAGAACGTAAAGCCACTTACGGGTTTAAAAAATTCAGAAGTAATGAAATTTATGGTGAGTGGAGGGGTGTCTTCTCTGGAAAAAGCGAAATAGTTCTACTTGAAATTAGCAGCCAAATTGACTCAAGTGATGATTTACATGCTTGGAGTGAAAGCGCTCCCATTCCTCGAAATTTAGTAAGCCAAAGCCTGGGTGTGGGGTTTGTTTGGTGGGGTTTTCTTGGAAGAGTAGCTGGTAGGCATCCCAACTTTTAACCAGTTCAGCTTTTGCAGTTTCTAAATCTCCAAATCGAAGGTCAAGTAACGTATCGGGTAATCCTGGCGCTTTAATTCCCTGTGGAAATGGGATGTCTGTAAAGAGTAGTGCCTGCTTCTGAGCCAACTGTTTTTCAGTAGGCACAATTTCTGGGATTGGAATTCTACCCGCGGACATTTTTAGGGTAAGTATCAAATGTTCCACCATGTGCTGCGGCGTAAGGATACCAAATTTAGCTTTCGAGTGAGTACTCAAGGCTTGTAGTCGTTGGAGTAGTGTTTCTTTGTTCATGGTTGAAGATATATAAAAAAAGCGTTTGATAGGATCAAACGCCTTTATTCATTAATGAACTCTAGAATATCGATTTAGCTTCCGCACATTTCGCAGCCCTCTGGATCATCCAATGAGCAGGCAATGGCATCTTGCTTTTGTGTTTTTACGGCTTCCGTTTCGTTTGCCTTTTCTATTTTTGGTTGCTCTAGTTGAGATTTATCCAAAGTAAACTTAATGGCTGCTGTAGCTGCCTGAGAGCGTAGGTAGTACATGCCGGTCTTCAGTCCTTTTTTCCACGCATAGAAGTGCATTGAGGTCAGTTTGCCGAAGTTTGGATCCTGCATGAAGATATTCATGCTTTGAGACTGGCAAATATAGGCGCCTCGATCTGCAGCCATATCTATGATAATTTTCTGAGAAATCTCCCAAACCGTTTTGTAGAGGTCCTTGATGTTTTGAGGAATTCCTGGTACTGCTTGAACAGATCCGTTGGTGGAAATGAGTCGGTTTCTCATCGCATCATTCCATATTCCCAATTCAATCAAATCTTTCATCAAGTGCTTGTTCACTACGATAAATTCACCGGAAAGGGTTCTTCTTGTGTAGATATTAGAGGTATATGGCTCAAAGCATTCGTTGTTGCCTAAGATTTGAGAAGTCGAAGCAGTAGGCATTGGAGCAACCAATAGAGAATTTCTCAAGCCAAATTTCTTCACTTTCTCTTTCAATTGCTCCCAATCGTAACGACTAGATTTAGGAGTAATTCCCCACATGTCAAATTGAAGGATTCCTTTGGACGCTGGGCAACCGTCGTAGGTCTCATAGGTACCTTGAGTCTTTGCAAGCTCCATGGAGGTTTCTACTGCCGCATAGTAAATGGTCTCAAATATATCTTCATTGAGTCCTCTAGCTTCGACAGAATCGAAGGGCATGCGAAGCAAAATAAACGCATCTGCTAAACCTTGAATACCTAGGCCGATTGGTCGGTGTCTGAAGTTGGACTTCCTGGCTTCTTCTACTGGGTAGTAGTTGATATCGATCACCTTGTTGAGATTTCGTGTAGCTACTTTAGTGATCTCGTACAATTTCTGGTGGTCAAAGCGGAGCACCCCATCTTCCCCAGCGATCACAAATTTCGGAAGTGCAATAGAGGCAAGGTTACATACTGCTACTTCATCAGGAGCTGTATATTCGATGATCTCGGTGCAGAGGTTAGAAGATTTGATGGTTCCCAAATTTTGCTGGTTGGATTTCCCATTTGCAGCATCTTTGTAGAGCATGTAGGGAGTGCCCGTTTCGATTTGTGATTCCAACACTTCAAACCAGAGTTCTTGCGCCTTCATTGTTTCACGAGCTCTACCTTCCTTCTCGTACTTTTCGTACAAGCGCTCAAATTCTGCTCCATGGCAATCTGCAAGACCAGGGGCTTCATTAGGACAGAAGAGTGACCAATCTTCGTTATTTTCCACACGTTTCATGAACAAGTCAGGAATCCAGAGCGCATAGAATAAATCTCTTGCTCGCATTTCTTCCTTGCCATGGTTTCTTCGAAGTTCTAAGAAGTCCTTGATATCGGCATGCCAGGGTTCTAGATAGATAGCGAAACTACCTTTACGTTTTCCTCCCCCTTGATCTACATAACGAGCGGTCATGTCAAAGTTACGAAGCATCGGTACGATCCCGTTGGATACCCCATTGGTGCCTTTAATGTAGCTTCCCTTGGCACGGACGTTGTGGATAGAAAGGCCAATACCTCCGGCAGACTGGGAGATCTTCGCACATTGCTTCAAGGTATCGTAGATGCCATCAATGCTATCGTCCTTCATAGTCAATAGAAAGCAAGAAGAAAGCTGTGGCTTCGGGGTACCTGCATTAAATAGAGTTGGAGTGGCATGTGTAAACCATTTTTCAGAAAGCAGGTCGTAAGTTTCGATCGCCGCATCCAAATCCTCCCTGTGAATTCCTACAGCCACTCGCATCAGCATGTGTTGAGGACGTTCTACTACTTTGCCATCCAACCGGATGAGGTAACTTCTTTCTAAGGTTTTGAACCCAAAATAATCGTAACTAAAATCACGCTTGTAATCGATCGCCTCATCGAGTTTTGCCGCATGTTTTTTGATGATTCCATACACCTCAGTGTCTAGGAGTTGTGCATTCTCTCCTGTTTTTGGATTGACATGCGTATACAGCCTTTTCATGGTATTTGAAAAAGACTGGCTTGTGGTTTTGTGTAGGTTTGAGATAGCAATTCGTGCCGCCAAAATCGCATAATCTGGGTGCCTTACGGTGAGTGAGGCACAGACTTCTGCAGCAAGGTTATCAAGTTCGGAAGTGGTCACCCCATCGTATAGTCCATCGATTACCTTTTTGGCTACTTCAATGGGTTGAATAAATTTGGGATCTAGTTCATAGCAGAGGTTCTCTATCCTTGCAGTGATCTTGTCGAATCGTACGGATTCTCTTCTTCCGTCTCGTTTAATTACTAACATACTCAGGCGAATTTTAAGGGGTGGTTGAATTAGGTGATTTTGGGTAATTAGAAATCTTCTTCGATTGAGAATCGAGCGGCGCTGTCAGCGGGTTCGGTTGATTTCATCACCCCAGCTTTTTGGTAGTCACCTACTCGTTTTTCGAAGAAGTTTGTTTTGCCTTGCAAGGAAATCATATCCATGAAGTCGAAAGGATTGGTACTGTTCCATACTTTCTCACATCCGAGTTCCATCAGCAATCTGTCTGCCACAAACTCAATGTATTGACACATCAAATCTGAGTTCATTCCGATGAGACGTACTGGCAAAGCATCGGTTACAAATTCTTTTTCAATTGCTACTGCATCCATGATGATTTCACGTACAGTTTCTTTTGGAAGCTGATTATTGACATGCTTGGTATACAGATGGCAAGCAAAATCACAGTGCAATCCCTCGTCTCGTGAGATCAATTCATTGGAGAAGGTTAATCCAGGCATGAGGCCTCTTTTCTTCAACCAGAAGATGGAGCAGAAGGAACCGGAGAAGAAGATGCCTTCTACAGCAGCAAAGGCAATCAGTCTTTCTTGGAAGCTTCCATTGTCAATCCAGCGTAGGGCCCAATCCGCTTTTTTCTTCACGCAGTCGATGTGTTCGATGGCATTTAGTAGGCGATCTCGTTCTACGTTATCTTTGATGTATGTATCAATGAGGAGCGAGTAAGTTTCCGAGTGAATATTTTCCATAGCTATTTGGAAGCCATAGAAAAACTTTGCTTCAGTGTATTGTACTTCTGCTACAAAGTGCTCTGCTAGGTTTTCATTTACAATTCCATCAGAAGCAGCAAAAAAGGCAAGCACGTGGGATACGAAGTGCCTTTCTCCATCATTCAAATTTTTCCAGTCAGTAAGGTCTTGACTCAAATCAATTTCCTCTGCTGTCCAGAAACTTGCTTCTGCTTTTTTGTAATACTGCCAAATGTCAGCGTGTTGGATTGGAAAAAGGACAAATCGGTTACTGTTTTCTTGTAAAATCGGCTCTTGCTGCATCGCTCTCTAAATTTATTTAATCAATTGGTAGTGGATGGAAGACTAAAATACGCCTTCAAGGATTCCTAGGATAGGAAGATGCTTCCTTTGTAGAGGAGCATATAAACAAATATGAGGATCAAAAAGGGAATAAAAAAGTCAAAAAGTGGAGCAAATTTTAAAATATGACCAAAGGTCAAAAAATACATAAAATACAAACAGTCAATACTTTAATATATCTAAAATAAAGTATATAATCAATTTAATTCTTGAATATAGGGCGATTGAATATTTTTAAAATTGTAAAAAAAAGTTTTTGTGGAGTAGTCCTGACCCCTGTTTTGAACGATGGTCAAATTAAATTTCATGTATGTATAGTTTTGTTTACTATTGAAAAACAAGGCATTAGTATCAAAACTAATTCAGTTCAATTAAAATAGAGGGAAGGCAAACTTGACATACTTTTAATCGTGAAAATTGAGCAAGAAGGAGGAATCGATTCCGTCGTCTATTCTTTCATCATTTTTTAGGAAAGTTTTTTTAGTTTCAATTCAATTCCTATATTTGCACTCCGATTTCGATAAATCAAGCAACATGTACGCAATTGTTAACATCGCAGGAAAGCAGTTCAAAGTAACAAAAGATCAGTTCGTCTATGCCCCCAAAATGGCAGGTGAAACTGGCGCTTCCGTCGAATTTGACCAGGTCTTATTGGCAGAAGCCAACGGCACTGTGTCTGTAGGAGCTCCCCTACTTGCAGGAGCAAAGGTATCCGGAAAAATTTTGGATCATGTGAAAGGTGACAAAGTGATTGTCTTTAAAAAGAAGCGCCGTAAGGGCTACAAAAAGAAGAACGGTCACCGACAAGACTTCACCAAAGTAATGATTGAATCGATCACGCTATAAGACAATTAGCCAAGAAATCCATAAACGAATAAAACCATGGCACACAAAAAAGGTGTAGGTAGTTCCAAGAACGGTCGTGAGTCACATTCCAAAAGATTGGGTGTGAAGAAGTTCGGCGGTGAAGTAGTCATCGCAGGAAACATCCTAGTAAGACAAAGAGGCACAAAACACCACCCTGGATTGAATGTGGGTGTTGGCAAAGACCACACACTATTCGCATTGACTAATGGTGTAGTGGCATTCAAGAAAAAATTCGATGGTAGATCGTACGTGAGCATTGTTCCTGCTCAGGATTAATCTCCATACACAACGCAAATAAACCTCTTCTTTGGAAGAGGTTTTTTTTTGTCCTTTTCCCATCTTTTTACCACTAGTCAATTTTTTTCACTTCCTTTTCTTACTTTTCCATTACTTTAAAACGAGCAATTAATTCAACCCATCATGATTTCTTTTCCATCTTTTCTTCGCAGGGGTGTTTTCCTCCTACTCTTACTTCTAAGTTTATCTAGTCATGGGCAGCAAGTACCTGACCCCAAATTGTACGATGCTGTTCAATGGCGCCTAGTTGGGCCATTTAGAGGAGGCCGTGCAGATGGGGTAACAGGTGTTAAAGGAAATGATAAATCCTATTACTTCGCATCTACTGGTGGCGGAATTTGGAAAACCAGTAATGCAGGCCAAACCTGGAAATCTGTTTCCGATGGATTCTTTGGAGGATCCATGGGCGCAGTGGCTGTAGCAGAAAGTGATACTGCTGTGGTTTACGCTGGAGGCGGAGAAAAAACCGTCCGAGGCAACGTTTCTTTTGGCTATGGCATCTGGAGAAGTGCAGATGCCGGTAAAACCTGGGCTCGTGCTGGACTGGATAAAAGCCGATTTATTTCTCGCCTTCGCATCCATCCCACCAATCCCGATGTGGTATACGCGGCAGTATTGGGAGATGTTTTCAAGCCTGATGCAACTCGAGGGGTGTACAAAACTATTGATGGCGGAAAAACTTGGGAACAGCTACTTTTTGTAGATGACATCTCTGGCGCTGTAGATTTGGTGTTGGATCCCAACAATCCTGAAGTAGTCTATGCATCTACTTGGCAATTGCAACGGACTCCCTATAGTTTGGAAAGCGGTGGGCCGGGGTCTAAACTTTTTAAATCCTCGAATGGTGGGAAAACTTGGGAAGAACTATCTTCTAAAGAAACCTTCCCAAAAGGGATACTTGGGATTATGGGAATTGCCGTGTCTCCAAAAAATTCCAATCGACTGTATGCCATTATCGAAAATGATAAAGGAGGCGTATATACTTCCAAAGATGCTGGACAGACTTGGGAACTGGTCAATGAAAATCGGAACCTACGTCAACGTGCCTGGTATTATTCTCGAATCTTTGCAGACACCCAAGACGAGGAAACTCTCTATGTACTCAACGTGAGTTACCACAAATCCACGGATGGGGGAAAAACCTTTAAAGGGGCGAATGCTCCGCATGGGGACCACCACGACCTGTGGATTGACCCAATGAATAACCAGCGAATGATCATCGCCGACGATGGAGGTGCTCAAATCTCTGAAGATGGGGGTACCACTTGGTCTTCCATGATGAATCAACCGACCTCTCAGTTTTACCGAGTGACGACCGACAATAGCTTCCCTTATCGCATCTATGGCGCTCAGCAAGACAATTCTACCGTTCGAATTCGCCATCGTAATGATGGTGGAGCAATTACTGAATCAGATTGGGAGCCTACTGCCGGTGGTGAGTCAGGATGGATTGCACCGGATCCCCTAGATAATGATATCGTCTATGGTGGATCCTATGGTGGACTGCTCACGCGTGAGAACCATCGAAATGGTGCCTCGCGCACAGTCAATGTATGGCCAGATAACCCAATGGGACATGGAGCAGAGGGCATGAAGTACCGCTTCCAATGGAACTTTCCCATTTTCTTTTCCCCTCACAACCCAAGATTACTTTATACGACTAGTAACCAATTTCACCGCTCTACCAATGAAGGACAAACTTGGGAGGTGTTTTCTCCAGATTTGACTCGAAATGATAAAAGCAAACTAGGTCCTTCAGGAGGTCCAATCACCAAGGACAATACTTCTGTGGAATACTATGCTACCATTTTTACTGCGGCAGAATCTCCAGTGAAACCAGGTGTAATCTGGGCAGGATCTGACGATGGATTGGTTCATGTAACTGTAGATAACGGAAAAACTTGGCAAAATGTCACACCAAAAGACCTACCTGAATGGCTTCAAATCAATTCCATCGAGGCAAGTCCATTTGCTGCAGGTGAGGCCTATTTTGCAGCTACAGGATACAAGAGTGGCAACTTTGCCCCTTATCTCTACAAAACTAAGGATTATGGAAAGACCTGGACCAAGATTGTCTCAGGAATCAATGAAGAACACTTTACTCGGGTAGTTCGGGCAGATCCAGCTAAAAAAGGAATGCTTTATGCTGGCACGGAAACAGGCATGTACTATTCTAAAGATGATGGTGGTAGCTGGCATTCCCTACAATTGAATTTGCCTATCGTTCCAATTACGGATTTGACGATCAAGGAAAATAATTTGATTGCAGCTACCCAAGGCAGATCTTTTTGGATCATCGATGATCTGACAGTCCTTCATCAAGCAGAAGGGGGATTGGAGAACAAGCCCTTTCACCTGTACAAGCCACAGGACTCCTACCGAATTGACGGGATGAAGCGAGTAAGCTTAACGAATGGTAGCAATCGTCCAGGTGGCGTCTTGGTGTATTATTTCCTGAAAGAGAAGCCTTCTGGAGAAGTGAAAATTGAATTCTTTAATGACCAAAATCAACTTATTCGTTGGTTCTCTACCAAAGGGGTCAATGGGGATACGCTGAAGGTTAAACCCGGTTCTGGAGAATTTAATTGGAATTTACGCACCGAAAATGCCGAAGGATTTGAAGGGATGATTCTTTGGGCAGCTAACCTTAGAGGGCCTAAGGTCGTACCTGGCACCTACAAAGTGCGCATGACCGTAGATGGTCAATCTCAAGAGCAAAACTTCAAGGTGCTTGCAGACCCTCGTTATGAATCCAGTCAAGAAGACTTGGAAGCACAATACAACTACTTGTTGGCGGTACGCGATAAAATTACAGAAACGCACCAAGCGATCAAATTGATTCGAGTGTACCGCACTGAATTGGATTCGCTTACAACCAAGCCGGAGAACCTTGATCAAATCAAAGCAGAAATGCAAGCAATTGAAGAGACCCTTTACCAGACGCAAAATCGAAGTGGACAGGATCCGCTCAACTTCCCCATTCGACTCAACAACAAGTTGGCCCACTTGAGCAGTGTAGTTGGAAATGGAGATTACCGACCTACTGATTCTTCAGAAGAGGTACGAAAGGAACTCACGGAACAAATTGATGTACAACTGGCACGATTCCGAAAGTTGGAACGCGAACAAATCTCTAGAGTCTTGAATATCGAGGAGATGAAAACAAAGTTGGAAAAGAAAAAATAAACAGAAGGGCCCCGCAAGTTGGGGCCTTTTTTTTTAAAAAGGCCGATACGATTTTAGCTGTTCCAAAAACATTATTGCGCTACCGGGAGAAAGAAATAGTATACAAACTATCCCGAAAATGGCACCATAGAGGTGGGCATCGTGGTTGATATTGTCCTGCCCTTGTTTTCCTTTGACGTAAGAATAAATCAGAAAAAACCCTCCCAAAAGGAAACCGGGAAGGCAGAGGAGTCCAAAAAGACAAATATCCGAAAGTGGCATTAAGACGATGCTAGCAAAAACCATGGCTGACGTTCCTCCAGATGCGCCCAAAGCCTTATAGTAAGGACTATTCTGCTGTTTGATAAACGTGGGAATATCCGAAACTACTAAGGCTAAAAGGTAAAATCCCACGAAAATCAAGCCTCCAAGCTCTAGTCCAAATTGAAATTTAAAAAATCGCTACACCACTCCACCAAAAAAATAGAATGTAAATAAATTGAATAAAAGGTGGGTATAATTCGTGTGAATAAATCCAGATAGGATAAAGCGATCCCACTGGTTCCGTTGTTTGATTTGGTACGGGAAAAACATCCACCGCTCTAAAAGGCGGGGACGACTGAAGGCAAGGACGCTACAAATTACCGTAACCCCGATCAGTACAGTGGTTAAAGAAATATCCATTCGCGCTTACTTCTCACGTTGCATCAACTCTTGGGTAACCGCTACCAATGTTTTGGAATAGTGTTGATCTTTGATCTGTAGCCTTTCAAGTTGTTGAAATCCTTCTTCAAAATAGGAGGCCATTTTCTTTTCAGTCAAGGAGCGAATGCCAAGCTTCTCGTAGATTACCTTGACCGCAGCTACTTTTTCTTCTTTATCAAATTGGCTAAGTCCCAACCAATGTTGTAATTCTTCTTTCTCTTTGCCCTTGGCAAGCTCAAGTGCCTTAATCAAAAGGAAGGTTTTCTTGTTGGAAATAATATCTCCACCCACCTGCTTGCCAAACTTAGCTTGGTCTGCATAGACATCTAGTAAGTCATCTTGGAGTTGGAAACCAATACCAATATTTACTCCAAAGTCATAGATCCGTTGCACGTCTTCCTTAGCTGCACCAGCCAAAAGCGCTCCAAGCTGCAGTGCAAATCCTAAGAGTACAGCAGTTTTCAAGCGAATCATTTCAATGTAATTGGGTTCAGCTACGGTCTCGTATCCTTCAAAGTTCATGTCTAGCTGCTGTCCTTCACAAACTTCGGCCGCCGTTTTATTAAAAAGCCGAATGACTTCAGGTAAAAGTGCAGTTGGTGTAGGTAGCAATAGGTCATAGGCCCGTACTAGCATGACGTCTCCAGAGAGAATGGCAATGTTAGCATTCCATTTTTCATGGACTGTAGGTTTCCCTCTGCGTAAAGGGGCTTGATCCATGATGTCGTCGTGCATGAGCGTGAAGTTGTGAAAAACTTCCAGTGCAGCAGCCTGACTGAATATCTCTGTAGGGTTTTTTCCATACAAGCCGTAAGCTAAGAGGGAGAGTAGGGGTCGAATCCGCTTTCCTCCTAAGCTCATGATGTAGGTGATGGGGTCGTACAATTCAGCAGGAGATGCTCCAAAAGAGTGGCTGCTGATGTGTTCTTCAAACTTAGTTAAAAGCTCGTGGACGAGATTTTTTTCTGTCATGGTCTGCAAATTCCAAATCGATGGTTCTTCGGTCGATATCCGTATTAACTACCCGAACCAGTACTTTGTCTCCTAAAGTGATCATTTTTTTTGTTTTCGATCCAATCAAGCGCATGTTGCGCTCGTCAAAATCATAGTAATCGTCGTCCATGTCTTGGACTCGAATCATCCCTTCACACTTGGTTTCTGTGATTTCTACGAATACCCCCCACTCGGTCACCCCGCTCACGATACCTTCGTAATCTCTTACCTCAGCGAGAGACATGAATTCTACTTGTTTGTACTTGATGGAGGCACGTTCAGCATCTGCTGCTCGTTTTTCCCGTTCCGAAGAATGCTGACATTTTTGTTCCCAAGAACCTGCGTCTGGGGATTTTCCTCCTTCGAGGTAGTGTTCGAGCAAGCGGTGCACCATCATGTCTGGGTACCTTCGGATGGGAGAGGTGAAGTGGGTATAGTGTGCAAATGCAAGTCCAAAATGCCCTTTGGGTTCGGTGGTGTACTTTGCTTTGGCCATGCTCCGTATGGCCAGCTGCTCCAAGACATTTTGCTCGGGTTTGCCCTGAATCTCATCCATCAGTTTGTTGAGTGCAGCAGAGATTTTCTGAGGCTGTGTGGTGTCCATTTGATGGCCGAAGCGCTTGGCAAAACCAGAGAAGGTTTCCAATCGATCCAAATCTGGGCTATCGTGCGTTCGGTACACAAAGGTATCCATGCCCTGATTTTTACGAAAAATGAATTCGGCTACGTACTTGTTGGCCAGTAGCATAAATTCTTCAATGAGCTTGTGAATGTCTTTCCGCTCCTTAACAAATAAGCCTAGGGGAGTTCCTTTTTCATCGAGCTTAAATTTGACTTCCACCGTTTCAAAGTTGACAGCTCCTTGTTCAAATCGTTGTTTTCGAATTTTCTTGGCTAAGTTGTTGAGTAAGGTTAGCTCCTGGAAGTAATCTCCTGACTGGGTATCGATACATTCTTGTGCTTCTTCGTAGGCAAACCGTCGGTCGGAATGAATGATGGTTCGGCCAATCCAATGGCTTACCACTTTGGCTTGAGGATCTACCTCAAATACGCAAGCAAAGGTGAGTTTATCTTCTTTTGGGCGGAGTGAACAAAGGCCATTGCTGAGGCGCTCCGGAAGCATGGGAATGGTGCGATCGACCAGGTATACTGAAGTTGCCCGATTGTGGGCTTCTTTTTCTAAGGCTGTTTTTGGTTTGACGTAATGGGTCACATCAGCGATATGAACACCTATTTCGTGGTTTCCATTTTCTAGTTTTCGGTAGGAAATCGCGTCGTCAAAGTCTTTGGCATCTGCAGGATCAATCGTGAAAGTCAGTACCTCTCTAAAATCTTTTCGAGCCTTAATTTCTTTGGATGAAATTTGTTCCGAGATAGCATTTGCTTCGGCATCGGCTTCCTTTTCATAGTCGAAAGGAAGGCCAAATTCCGCCATAATGGAGTGAATTTCCACCTCATGCAGTCCTGCCTTTCCGAGTACCCGGATTACTTTTCCAGTTGGGTTCTTATCGTCTTCCCTCCATTCGGTCAATTTGACAATTACCTTTTCATTGTGTTCAGCACCCATCAATTCTCCACGGTGCACAAAGATGTCTTTATGCATTTTTTTGAAGTCGGGCACTACAAAGGCAAAGCGAGGGGAAATTTCCACTCGGCCGACAAATTCATCTCGGCTACGCGCTATAATTTCCAATACGCGACCTTCCGTTCTTCCGGTTTTTCCTTTGTTAGGAAATACCATCACGCGTACCTTGTCTCCATCCAATGCCTGTTTTAGGTCGGCTTCCTTCACCAAAATATCTCCTTCAACTGAATCAGGTTGGTCTGGAATGATGAATGCAAAACGGGGGTTGACAAAATCAACGGTTCCTAAGATAAACTCTGGATCACGGGTAGAGGAAAAATAATTACGTGGGCTTCTTGAAATTTTCCCTTCTGCGACAAGTTGAAAAAGTACTGGTTCCACCCCACCTTTGTTCAGGGAATCACGGATTTCTAGTTGCTTGATGAGTTGCTTGGCATTAAATTCTTGGCCGAAATTTGCATCTAGGAAGTGAAGTAGTCTTCGTGCTAAGGAAGTAGAATCATTGTTGCCTTTTGAGCTTGAATGGTTTTTTTTGGAATTTTTTCGATCGGATTTTCTTCCCATGAGGGCTTTTTTTATTCTAAGGTATGAAGTTTTGATTGTCCTGAAAACTTGCAGATATGTTCTTTTTGTTACGAATCAGGGTATTCGATTTCAAGGTCACTGGGTTCGGATTGCGGATGCATGGCGAGGTAAATCCTTGCCGTTACCTCCACATCTCGAAGACAGTAGTGTGTTATTTTTTCAAGATTTTTTTCGTGGTAATAGGTGGAATTTACTTCACTTCCATCCATTCCTTCTTTCGAACTGGTAATTCCAAAAGCTGCAGTTAGAAGTTCCAATCGGGTATAGTGTTTGTAATCTCCAAATCGCCAAAGTTCCATCGTATCTAGGTGTCTTATTTCCCAAGGTTTTTTGCCGGCAAGTTGTAGCGGCTCGGGTAATGGGATGCCTTGGATTAGCATCCGTCGACACAGGTAAGGAAAGTCAAATTCTTTGCCATTGTGGGCACAAAGAATCCATTTTTTCTTTTCCAACACCTTTTTTAATTCCAATAGTGTTTCTTTTTCATCTTCCTTTGCAAAAACCTTCGATCGAAAGGAATAGTTCTTTTCCTTTTTTTTGGCTTGGAAAAATCCCACTCCTATGCAAATGACCTTACCAAATTCTGCATGAATCCCCGCCCGATCAAAAAAAAGTTCTCCGGGTTCCAGAAGGCTTTCTCTACGGATGAGTCGCTCTTTTCGGATCCATTCAGCTTGTAATCTCGAGTCAAGCTCGTCAAAAGATTCCGTATTGGATGCAGTTTCAATGTCTAAAAATAAAATATTGCTTAGCTGTTCAAAAAATGGGGTCATGATCTAAAAATTAGGAGTGGAGAACACCTTCTAATCCCAATTCGGGGATGTAGCGAAGGTGGGCAGGATCAAAACTACCTGGAGTAAAGATAAACTTTTTATCAAAAATCTGATCCAGAATGTAGTAGCTCACCCAAAACTCATTGGTGAGTGAAAATACAGCCGGATCGATAGGTTCGATTCGTACGATGGAATCTGCACCAAGCTCTTGGATGAGGTGGCGAAGGGTGGATGTTCTTTGTAGCTCTCCTTCCAAATGGCCATACCCTTGAGAGGTAATCATGACCGTGTGTAGTTCGATTAAGTTGTAGTTGATCAGGTAGACGGCCCATTCTGTACCGATTTCCTTATCCTCCTTGGCAATCGCGATTTTTACGCCTGTAACGGGAGCAAAATCAATGTCTTTTTTCATTAGGCTTCAATCAAATTCATTTCAAAAAGGGCAGCAAGGTGTTTTTTTACCTTTCCTTTTACCTCCCCTACGTCCACCCTGCGACCCAACTCCAAGTGTAGAGAGGTGACTGCTTTGTCGTCAATTCCACAAGGCACTATGTGTCCGAAATAGGAGAGATCTACATTCAAGTTGAAGGCAAATCCATGCATGGTGACCCAACGGCTGGATTTTACTCCTAAGGCACAGATTTTTCTAGGATTCTTGAGTGTATTGTGGTCCAGCCAAACGCCTGTAAGGCCATCGATTCTCCCTGCTGACACCCCATATTCTGCGAGGGTGAGAATAATAGCTTCTTCCAAGTACCTTAAGTAGCGGTGGATGTCGGTAAAGAAGTGGTCCAGGTCCAAGATTGGATAGCCCACCAATTGACCAGGGCCATGGTAGGTGATGTCACCTCCACGATTGATTTTGTAGTAGGTTGCTTGATGGCTGAGTAGACCTACGTCGTCGAGTAAGAGGTGCTCCGGCTTGCCACTTTTTCCTAGGGTATAGACATGGGGATGCTCTACAAAAAGTAGGTAGCTGGGCGTTATTGTTTGTTGGTCTTTAGGGAGGTTTCGATTTTGAATTTTTTGGGCTACAATGTCTCCAAACAGCTTTTCTTGGTAGGTCCAGGCTTCTTGGTAATCCATATTCCCTAAATCTCGAAATTCTACTGTTTTTTTTGTAATTTGATTCATCTTCTTGACATCCGCATTTTTTAGACCTACTGGGGTAGGCCCTTACATTTTTCAAAATTAACCATTATTTCTCATGGCAGCACACAATGATTCAGGAAGGCACGCCGAAGTGGAGGCTGCTAAATGGCTAGAAAGCAAGGGGTATACCTTGTTAGCAACCAATTACCGCTTCCAGCATGCGGAAATAGATTTAATTATGACTTATCAAGGGCTGTTGATTTTTATTGAAGTAAAATTTCGTTCTGGAACAGGTTTCGGTTATGCAGAGGAGTTTGTGCAAGTCGCAAAAAAAAGACTTATTGTAAAGGCAGCGGATCAGTACATTTACAAGAAAGATTGGCACCACGACATTCGCTTTGATATTGTAGGAGTCTATTTAGATCCGCAGGGGAGGCTACATTTCAAACAGTTTGAAGACGCTTTTTACTGAACTTTAATCCGCATGCATTACGGATTTTTTCGGTAGATTAGATTGCCTTCCTTATCCCATTCTGCCCGGATGTATGGGCGGAAGTTTTTGGTAAAAGGTTTTTCTTGGTATTGAATTTCTCGCTTGCGAATGGTCTTTGTATTGTTGGTATTCCAATATTCGGTCCAAAGTCCTACTTTCTGTCCAAATCGATATTCTCCTGTCACCGCAATTTGTTGATTTGGATAGAAATGAAAAAAATTTCCTTCTTCAAGTCCATATTGAACAGGAATGAGTTTTTCAATGGATTTGGAGGTGGAGTTGTAGTAGGTGATTCGTGATTCTTTGGGCCATCCTTCCTCAAAATGGGCTTTGTCTTGGAGGATATTGTTGCCATCGAAAAGTAGCCAGGTTTGGTGTTTGGCTCCATAATAAAACATCCCACTTTCCACGACTATTTGATTGATAAGGCGCTGATAAGGTCCATGGAGCAAGTAGCCCAGGCCCTTGGCATATCCCTGGGTTCGAATAGTCCTATCTTTTGGGTCGTACCAATATCGGTCTCGAACATAAGGATTACCTACCCAAGAGATATCTGTAAAATGAAAAAATTCAGTGTATTCTTGACCCCTTAGACTTCTACGAGTGCTCCCTTTCCGCGTTTTAATTCCGAAATAAGTACTTTTTCGAGCATTTTTTTTACGCTCCTTTTTTTTCTCTTTTACTTTTTCTTCATCAAATAATAACAGTGGGGCAACGGTGGGCAATAGCGAGGAACTCACAATCCCAATACTGTCTTCACCTTCTTTTTGGTCAGCAACCAGTACTTGGCAAAGAATTAGTTTGGGAAAGCCAAACAAGAGTAAAAGAAGAAGAGTAAGCAGTTTCATTTCTGGTGTAAAACGGGGAAATGGCTTTTCTAGTGCTTTCAAAATTAACATTTCGTGATCAAATCTCTTCGTTTGTTTCTAATTTATAATCTTCTGCCTACTTTTGAGGTCTTGCTACCAAACCACACATCCCTCATGAATTCAATGCTATCAGATCGCGTATTACAAATGGAAGAATCGGCTACCTTGGCCATGGCAAAAAAAGCCAGAGAACTAAAAGCCCAAGGAGTTGACATCATCGGCTTAAGTTTGGGTGAACCGGATTTTAAAACACCGAAACACATCCAACAAGCGGCTAAAGATGCGATTGATGAAGGCAAATATTTTGCTTATCCTCCGGTCTCCGGATACCAGGATTTGCGTGAAGCTATCGCCAAAAAGCTCCGTGAAGAAAATAATATTCAAGATGCAAAAGCAGCGCACATTGTGGTTTCAGTTGGCGCAAAACACTCTATAGCCAATACCTTCATGTGTATCCTAAACGAAGGCGACGAGGTGGTTATTTTTTCCCCGTACTGGGTGAGTTATGCTGAGATCATCAAATTGTGTGGAGGGGTACCCGTTTTGATTGAAGGAACGCTTGAAAATAATTTTAAGGCTTCAGCAGCACAGCTCGAGGCTGCCATTACGTCCAAAACCAAGGCGGTAATCTACTCTTCCCCCTGCAACCCGACGGGTTCTGTATTCTCTCAGCAAGAATTGGAAGCCATCGCCAATGTAGTAAAGAAGCACGAGCAAGTGCTAGTCATTGCGGATGAGATTTATGAGTTGATCAACTTTACAGGTAAAAATTTCAGCATTGCCTCCTTACCAGGAATGTTTGAGCGAACCATTACCGTCAATGGATTTTCCAAGGGATATGCCATGACAGGCTGGAGAGTGGGCTACATCTGTGCTCCACTAGAACTATCCAAAGCAGTGGAGAAGATGCAAGGTCAATTTACTTCTGGGAATACCGGAATCGCACAGCGTGCAGCACTTGCCGGTATATCTGGAGACCAAAGACCTTCTCATGAAATGGCTGTTCAATACTTGAAGCGTCGTGACTTGGTATTGGACTTGCTGAGGGATATTCCAGGCATCAAAACTCATGTCCCAGAGGGAGCTTTCTATTTCTTTCCGGATGTCACTGCATTCTTTGGGAAGTCAGCACATGGCCACCAAGTAAACAATGCGGATGAGCTTTGCATGTATTTGCTTGACACTGCCAATGTATCTTTAGTAACAGGATCTGCATTTGGAGCGGATAACTGTGTACGTATTTCTTATGCCGCTTCTGAGTCCGACTTAATCGAGGCGATGAAGCGCATGAAAAAAGCCTTGGGAGAACTAGCGTAAGCCTCTTTATTTTGTCTGCCCTGTAGATTGAAATGCTACTAGGCAGGCATTTTTTTCAAATTGATTCTCCCACTACCCCCCATGGCACAGGTACTTGTCATTACTCCCGTAAAAAATGCCATTGAAACCACCTTGGATACTGCACGAGCGATTGCTGCTTCCTCGGTAAAGGTACAGCATGTCATTTTTAACGACTTCAGTACGGAGGAGACCAAGGCCAGCTTGGAAAAGTACCGAGCTGAATTGGGTTATGGACTGACTCATATCGAGGATTTGACCGACCATCCTTCGCCCAACTACAAATTGGTTCTGCAGCTAGCCCAGCAGCAAGCTTTGGAGGCAGGTATCCCGCTTTTGGTAGTGGAATCGGATGTGGTGGTCACTCCGACTACTATTGAAACCCTCTTGGAGCAGTTGCAGGCAGATTCGAATGCAGGCTTGATTGGATCGGTGACCGTAGATGAAAAGGGAGTAGTTAATTTCCCCTACCTCAAATTTAAGGGGGTTAAGGATCCGGTCATCGCCACACAGCGCAGCTTGAGTTTTTGCTGCACCTTATTCTCCCCAGCATTTTTACAGGCCTTTGATTTTAAGGGATTGGATGAGGCCAAGGATTGGTACGATACCTTTATTTCTAAAAAATCGGTAGAGCTAGGCTTCAAAAATATCGTACTCATGCATGCACCCGTTTGGCACCGCCCCCATGCGAGTCGCCCCTGGAAGCAGCTCAAGTACAGCAATCCGTTGAAGTACTATTTTTTGAAGTTTTGGAAGGGGCTGGATAAGATTTAGGTCAATAGACGCCGGTCCACGGTTGACCGTACAATTAGCCAAGAGTAAGCCTCTAGCATGGAGGAGGAGTAATTTACAGTTGGCCGAAAAATTTTAGCAGGGTATTGTAGGGTTTGGACCAGCTACGCTGGATTCGTAGGGGCCCATTCAGTTCCCGTTCAAAAAAATCGGCATGTTTGGCATTGAGGTAAGCGATGCGGGCCTTTTTGAAGGCCGTTCCTCCAGTTTTTTTCCTTTTGCTTGTGGGTGTCAGCCTGTAAAAGAATCCAAGCATTGGAAGTTGAATCACATCTCCCCCATTTTTGAGTAGTTTGATCCAAAATTCCCAATCTTCTCGTCCCAATTGCATGTCTTCAGAAAATCCACCTACGGCTAGCGCATCTGCTTTTCGGAAAAGGGCAGACACGAAAATCATGTTGTCCTTGGCCAATTGCTGCAGACTAAAGGGCTTTAATTTCCAGGGCTTTCTGCCTGATTCGGAGAATTTTTCAGCCTGGCAATAGACCACCTTGACTTCGGGTTGACTCGAAAGGATAGCTAACCCCTGTTCAATGTAGGCAGGTGAAATCAGATCATCTCCATCCAGTGGCAATAGGTATTCCCCTTGGGCAGCAGCGATTCCTGTATTTCGGGCTTTGGTGACGCCGGCATTTGCTTGGTTAAGGACCCGAACTTCTGGATGTTGGGTCTCTAATTCCTGGGCAAGATGCAAGGAATGATCCGTGGAGCCGTCGTTGATGATGAGGATTTCTAGAGGTCGGTAGCTGGAAGCCAGTGCAGATTGGATGGTTTCTTTTAGGTATATCCCTTGGTTGTAGCAGGGGACAATGATCGAAATCAATCCAGGTGTCATGCGTTGAAGAAGGAAGCAAATTCACCCAGCGGCTTTTGTAGAGCGAGGGTGTTGGGTCCAAATTTTTTCAACTGGTAATTCTGTTCTTCTAAAAGTTGGAGGCAGGCAGCATAATCCTCGGCATTTAAACCTACATTTTCAAAGATGATAGCCTGGGGTTGGGTGTTGGGGATATCAAAAATTCGAACGACCTCCAAGTCATAGCCTTCCGCATCGATTTGAAGCAAGTCGATGTGCTTCAAATTGTAGGTTTGAATGAGCGTGGCTGGTGCGATTACTTGCACTTCTTCGTGGCTGATCCATTGGCTTTGGTCGGCAGGAATCTCTATGCCAAAACGTTTGCAGTTGGAGGCGACAATGCCATCTTCAAAGGCCTGTTCAATTTTCTCCTTGGAAAAGGAAGCCAGGCCTGTAGCCCAGCGCATGGAAGAAAACCCCACTTTATAGATGGGCTGGGTGCCGTCTTTTTCGCCGATGGCTGCACAGAGCGGATGAATATCTTTGTTTTTGGAGTAAATCTTGGTCAAGAATTCATTAAACACATCTGGCTGTGGTTCCAAAAGCACTCCTTTCCAATCGTCTCTTTTGATAAACTTGTGGATAGGATCGTGGGTGATGCCGTCGTTGGCGCCGATTTGCACTACCGTAAAATTTCCGGGTTTAGACCTAGAGTACTGACTCAAAAAATCAGATAGACTGCCCTTTTTGGGATTGTAAAAATTCTTATAGAAACCGATAAACAGGGGATTATTGGAGGCACTCATTTTGAATCGAATCATTTTCCAGCGCTGCTGAAGGTTTCTTTTCAAGTTCAGGAGTGGGGAGGATAGGGTAGCCATAGTGCAATTCTTGGGGAGGCAAATGCCTCGGGTCAAAATTACCATTTTTTGTGAAATATGAGGGGCCTACGAGCTTCCACATTTTGGTTACCTTTGTGGCGACAAATTAATCTCCTAGCATGGGTAGAAGTCTTCCCGTCTTCTTGCTTTACTTTTTTCTGAGTTCTGGCATTCTCTCGGCTCAAAGCCACTGGGATAGTTCTTTTGTAACGGAGGAACCTGAAGTCCTCGTGCTCAGGACCTACCTTTCGCAGAAATACACTGCATTAAATTTTCCCAGTGCCAATCTTCGCTATTTCCCTGATAGGGGCTTGGATCTGGGTATTGGCTTTACCTTTCAAAAAATGACCCTCAACGTGGCTTTTCCAACGGGGTTTTTGAATCGAGGTAGAGACTCCGATTTTCCTAGATTCTTTGATCTGCAGGGACATATTTATCCGAAAAATTGGTTGATCGATTTTTTTGGACAGTTTTACAAAGGCTATCGGATCCCCGATAAGATCGGCGTAGGAACAGCGTATTTGAGGCCAGATTTGAATGTGCTCAAAGTAGGGATTCATGCCAATTACATTTTGAAGGGGGATAAAATTTCCTTGCCAGCAGCAGTGCATCATGCAGGGGTTCAAAAAAAATCCGCTTTTTCTCCACTCCTAGGGTTTGAAGCCTATCGAGTCCAATTGTCTGCGGATTCCTTGATTTTACCTAC
>JAURGC010000145.1 GCA_030833985.1 Algoriphagus sp.
TCACCCATAACTTCCTCGCAAGCCATGTTAAAAACATTGATCTGATATTTACCTTTCGGAAATTGCACACCGACTATCACTTCGTCAGTCAAGACTTGAACAAACCCACACGCTGGAGTTTGAGGCCCTCCAATTTGAGCTAAAACTGAGTCTGGGTTTTGAGTCTCTCCATCTAAAGTGCAGCTTGAAAAGCTTAAAGATAGTACTCCTGATATGAATAATGATTTTATTAAATTGTTCAAGATTATCTTGTTTTCATGTTTTTATCTTTTTTAAAATCTTATTAATGTAGTCCTATTTAATGGTAATCAGGGAAAATTTAAAATGTGTTGTAAAAGGCCAATCTCTTCGATAAGTTAACCTCAATCGTAAATTCTTTCCACACGAAAACCAACACCTGGACCTTTAACAAACTTAGGCGCTCCCACCGCTGCCTTCAAGTATCGCCATGGCTCGGGTAACTGGTCATTATCCTGGAGTTGTAGGAACTGGAAAAAGATACCTGAGTCGCCCATCACTTCTTCACAAGCAATGCCAATAACATTAATTTTATAGTTACCCTTCGGGAATTGTACACCGGCAATCACTTCATTAGATATAACTTCAAAAATCCCACAAGGAGGAGTTTTCGGTCCTTGCCCATTTGAGGAAAAGGTAATGAAGCACAATAGAACAATTTGCAATAAAAATTTCTTCATGATCGGTTCTTTTTTGTTCTTGCCCTTGGTGAATTTAGACTACCTTAAAGTAAAAAGTTTAATACGATTTGTGAATTATTTTGAATTTAATTTAAATAGGATAGGTAAGAATTAGTATTGAATAGCTGCATCTTTCGTCGAAAAGGGGAGCAATCAAAAAGGTTCTTGGAAGCAATTCTGAGGTCTTTTTTGCGTTTTAGAGGCTTTGTAATTTCAGACACGCTTTTTATTTGCACAGGATATAGCTGGAGATCACCTGTCCTTCTGAAACGATTCTCTTTTGGACTTTTTTAGTTTACTTAGCCTATTCTTATCCATAAACTGACTACTCCTTAAATCTAGACAAGGATTAATCTTTGACACAACCTCCACTTTATACCTACCCTCTTTTTCTATAATTAAAAAATTGCCTGTAATCTCTGCTTTTACAATTAGGTATTTTTTTAACCAAAAAGGGTGGTGTCAATAAAGTTGTTTCTAAACTTACCTTCAGGGTCATGCTTCAGCATCAAAGCCTTGAACTCATTTAGTTTTTCAATTCTTGCCTGCAGCAAATTGGGGTTTAACGTAAAAATTTTGCCCCAGTGCGGCCTTGCACCAAATGGTTCCAAGGCTTTTTCGACTTCTGGCAGCAATGCCATCACAGCATCCACTTCTTGTTTCCAAGTGAAATGGATAGCTAAACAAGTCTTTTTGTAGAAGGGACTCATTGGGATATCGTCTGCCGCTATGGTACGTATTTCGGAAATGAATAGGAGCGGAGCCACTTTCTCGTTCAGTTTTTCCACAGCCATAAAAGCCTGATAAGCATCTTTGATATTTACAAAATACTCTGCTTGTAGTTCTTTTCCACTGCTTGGTGTAAAACCCATCTTAAAGTGCGGCATGCGTTCATACCAAGTCCCGTCTACACCCATTTGGTCGGTGCAATTCATCGGGTCGGCAGATTCTATCGGATGGAGGTTTTTGGTGGCCAATTTGGCTCCGTAAAATTCTGGGGGAAACTCCTTCACTTCGTCAGATTTTACTTTTATCCAAACCTCGCTCACGTTTTTATTTTTCCAGTCGGTAAATAAGCTAACGCTGTAGCCACTGGCCATTATTTTTTCAAAATCTTTCTCCAATACAGCCATAGGCATGTTTTGGTACACCACTTGCTTCATTTTGAAAGTTGGAAGCACTTTCAAAGTTACCTTGGTAATAATACCCAAGGTACCCAAGCTCACTATGGCCATCAGGAATTCTTCACGATTTTTTTCTTTGGTCAACGTCACCAATTCTCCTTTCCCGTTTACCATTTCTAGAGCTATAGCTGCCGTAGCCAAGCTACCATTGTTAATTCCCGAGCCATGCGTGGACGTGGAACAAGCTCCAGCCACAGATATGTGGGGTAAAGAAGCCAAATTGTGCAATGCAAAGCCATTTTGATCGAGATATTCACAAAACTCTCCATATTTTATGCCAGACTCTAATGTTATAGTCTGGTTCTCTTTGTCCAATGAAATTACTTTGTTCAGATTAGCCGTCGAAATCTGGTTAAACTTGCTATCGGCAATGTCATTGAAGCAGTGCGTCGTACCGAGTCCTTTGGCTTTTTTGTATGATTTTATGAATTCTTGTAGCTCTTCCACAGTTTTCGGAGCCACCAATTTGTCCGTGCTGTAGGTATAATTTCCCGCCCAGTTGGTCCTGCCCACCTGCACGGCCTCTGCGGTTTGGGTTGTTTCCCTGGTATTATTGCCACAGGACATCAATGGAGGAAATGCTGCTCCAGCAGCTATAACGGATACCGATTTCAGGAATTCTCTCTTTTTCATTTGTTTGTATTTGCCTATTCAATTTACGTCAAATTCATTTATAGGCAATCTACCACCCCCAACTTTCTACAAGTCCATTTGATAGCGTGCTTAGTTGCCAAATCCGTGTAGTTCCCTGATAAATCCCAATCTGTAGGATAGCTTATTTCATAGAATTGTCTGCCAATTTTGAGTCTCAAATGCTTAATTTCCACTGAATCGGGTGACTCTCCCTTTAAATATCCCTTTAGGTTAAAGCTGTAAGTGCCCAATTTTTCGAACCAATTATAAGTTGAAAGTTGAATTTGGATATTCACTTTAGGAATATCATCAGGGTAATTGCTAGCAATTCTTATCTCTTCATTTGAAAAACCCCTCAATTGAATAATTTTTCTAACTAGCATCCACTCCCCTTTTTATTTTTTGAGTGCTCCTTTATGCTTATGAAAAGGAAGTTCACATTTGATTTTCTTGCAAAAAAAAATGCAAAAACAGGAGGAAAATTATTGAAAAACTAGAAAATTGAGAATCTACCTAAAAAGTATAAAATGTTAATAATTAGTATATTAACTGGGTGCTAAAAAATCTGGAAACTCTTCTTTTTTTTCCTTACAAGCAGAGGGTCGGGGGTTCTCCCGATTGCATCGGGATCAACTCCCACATTGAGTCCCGAAATATTCGGGACTTTTTTTATGCCTTTCACTTTAGAGAAAAGGAGTTTTTTAGCACATGCTCTGAGGTCCTCCCGTACTTCTACGGGATCAACTCCCACAGCGAACCTCAAATAGAGGGGGGCTAGCGGAGTTTTTTTAAAATAGGGGAGAAGCACTCAAATTTACTGACTTATTGCTGTTCGAATTTTGGGGGCGTAATTCTTGATTTGGAAAAACATCAGTTGCAAAATTTCGATCAGCTGTTCAAGATCAACTTTTGATGCGTCTTTGGAGATGGGTATGACGTAGCGAAAATACACCAGTCCGGCCTGAGGATCGCACACAAATCCTGGGGTAATCAATTCACTATTCATGAAGTGAAGGATGGAATCCAGGTATTTTGGGTATTCCGGAGTAATTTCCAGGACAGGAACGACAAACTGAAGCATCCGAAATGCATCTACTTCCTCTTCTAGATCGGGGATGTAGCCGATCTCCATCACGAAACTTTCCTTTTCCTTTGTTTCGAAAAATAATTCTAAAAAGGACTCCGCAGCATCGCCTTGACTTGCCTTAAGCGAAACCTTTACGTTTCGCTTTATCAAAAAATCTTTTATTTCTACAAGGGTCATATTTTTTGATTTTGATAAACTAGAATCTCATTACAGCTTTTACGGATTACTAAAAAGTTTGGGAAGAGCAGAAAATCCATTAAAGCTCGACCTCGTTTGTTCGATTTTCGGCCTTAAATTTTTTAAAGCCTTCTGCTGCCCCTGTATATCCATCGCCTTTTACCTTCAAAACCCCATAATTTTTGAATAATACAATATTTTTTCCAGACCCTTTGGTTGAGTTAAAAACGATTCCATCTCGTGCATCCTCGCGTACTTTTTTCTCAATTTTTTTAGGCTCTTTAATAACCATATCTGCCAGGGCTTCTGTGGAAGATGCGTCCACTAAATCGGCAGAACCTGCTCCCGTATATTCAATTACATGGATTGCTGAAAGTAAACCTTTTGTAGGGTCTCCACCTTCTTTGAAATTGTCGTATTCGTGCGCTTGAACTTCGGCATAGGAAGTTTGCAAGTCGGAAGCCACATAAAATCCACCGCCAAATCGGCCTGCAGGATTATGAAATCGGGGATCAACGCGATCCAGAATGCTTGCTGCTGATCGTTCGTTTGTGGTTACGTGAAATGCTGAAGAAATCCCTTGCTCATAAGCGGGTAAATGTTCTTTAGTGGCTTCTACTCCCTCAATTCCTTTAGAAGATTTAAACCATAAATCATCATCAAGTCCATTTTGATCAATGATGTCGGTGGAATAGGCTACCCCTGTTCCATCTTCATTTTTAGGGCCAATTGGCCACTGTTCATCTTCCCTTCGGTCTATTTTATCTGGGGCAGGGTTGATGGCACGGTTGCTGTTTGAAAATTCCTCATTTCCTTTATTCGGATAAATATTTTCAAATGAAAGTTCATCTTCCAAATCCTCTTGTACCCCTTTTGGAGCTAGTTGAAAAGTGTTTGAAGAAAAAGAGCTTGGAGTACTGTTGATTTGTGAGGCATGGAACTCGTGCATTGCTTTGAATTGCATCGCCTTCGCACCCAATACATCGGCTTCTTTTTCTAATCCAGCATCGTCGTTAATGTTGACGTTGGACTGCAGTTGTGTGGTAGGTTGTACCCTTCCTTGCTTTTGTTGGACCACATGGCCAAGCTCATGAGGGAGGTGTTTTTCTTGCCCTGGCCCGAGGTGGATATCCGTACCTTGGGCATAAGCATGTGCTTGAAGCTGAGCTGGCTTGTCTGAGTTGCGATGCACCTTCACGTCGCTCAAAGAAAGGCCAGAGAGTGATTCCATGCCTGATTTTAATTGGTCAGGAAGTCCCGTTTTATTTTCTTGTCGTTGAATGGGGTTGTTTTTTGCAGGAGTAGGACGGGAATCACTCAAAGCTTGTAGCTGAGCGATTCTTGAATTTCCTGCATGGCTCAAGGCCTTGGCTTGAAGTTGAGTGGTAGTACTACGATTACTTCTTCCATCTGCGGCAGCCTGCAAACTGATCAATTGGGCAGTACTTGCCCTGGTATCTACATATTCCAACTCACCCGTACTACTGATTTCTTCTGGTACAGGTGCAGCTGTTTTGTTTTTCTGTTCTGATTTATTCGTTAATTCACCCACTTTTAATTTTTTATGAACGATTTAATCACCTTGATTAGAGGTGCTTAATATCCTAATTCTATATAGGAGGGTATGCTACTTGTGCTAATAAATCTGACATCAATTTAGGATCATCAAGAGCATCCTCTGCCAAATCTTTAGTCATTTCGCCAATTTTCGACGCTAGAGTTTCAACAACTTTCATTCCTTCAAAGATTAGATTTAAACTAGATTCTGTTTTTATAGATTCTGCCACTGCTTCTACAAATTTATGAGATGGAGTTATGTCATCAGTAAATGCTAATTTTCTATCAACCTTTAAGATTTTTAATAATTTGTCAGCTTCAGTAATTGCAGAAGCATCGCCTCCCGTATATTTAGTTCGTAGTTCTTCCGCGAATTTATTCCTTTCCTTTCCTAGTGTCCCAGTCTGAAATTTATACATCCAACTTGTGGATTTTTGTGCTGCAATTAGGAATCCTAAAGCTGTAGAAATAGGCGCACCTACCACTCCCGCCATTAAGGAGTTTGCTACAAGTTTTGTGCTATCTTTAAGACGCTTTTTATTCAAATTTTCTTTTGCAATCTTCGTATCTACGA
>JAURGC010000211.1 GCA_030833985.1 Algoriphagus sp.
GGAGTACTATCTTTAAGCTTTTCAAGCTGCACTTTAGATGGAGAGACTCAAAACCCAGACTCAGTTTTAGCTCAAATTGGAGGGCCTCAAACTCCAGCGTGTGGGTTTGTTCAAGTCTTAACTGACGAAATGATAGTCGGTGTGCAATTTCCGAAAGGTAAATATCAGATCAATGTTTTTAACATGGCTTGCGAGGAAGTTATGGGTGACAAAGGTCTATTTAATCAATTCCTACAGTTAGGTAACGATGACCCATTACCCGCACCTTGGATTTACTTGAAAGATGCAATAGGTGCACCAAAATTTGTTAAAAGTACAAATGTGGGTTTTCGTGTTCAAAGAGTCGGCGATTAACGTTTATTGCCTTTGAACCGATAGGATGCCCTGGGTTGATCAGAGATACCCCTGAAAACGGTCACCTTAAGACTAAAGTTAACCTCAAAAATTTCGGCCTATCTGATTTCAAAAGCCTTTTCATTTTTCAAATTCAAAAAACTTAAAACATTGAATTTTGAAAACGTTTTTGATTGATTTTTGGTGCAGAGTTCTTAAATTTTTTGACACAAAAAAAGCCCCGAATTAATCGAGGCTTGATGTGGGAGTTGATCCCGATGCAATCGGGAGAACCCCCGACCCTCCCGATTGCATCGGGATGCTCTGAACCGGCTGAACTAAACTTTTCTCTCAATCAACTCCATTAATTTTTTTCTGGATTTCCAAGATTTGACTTCTCTTTCCCTTTTGTAGGCTGTTGATTTATCTGGAAAAGATTCAAAATACACCACTTCCCAATCAACATTAACCCCAGTAAATCCTTTGTGTTTGGAATTGTGCTTTCTTAATCTTTCCGATAAATCATCGCAGGTATGCCCTACATATAACGCGTTCCTTGAAGCGGAAAAAAGAATGTAGAACCAACAAATCATATTCGATAAAAAAATAAGACAAAAAAAAGCCCCGAATTAATCGAGGCTTGATGTGGGAGTTGAGGGATTCGAACCCCCGACCCTCTGCTTGTAAGGCAGATGCTCTGAACCAGCTGAGCTAAACTCCCATTCTATTCCCTCTCTTATAAAGGGAATGCAAAGATAACTTGTTTTCTACTTGAAGCAATAGGTCTTTAAAAAAAAATAATCAGACTGAATCAATAGGTTGAAAATGAGTTAGAAAAAAATCCCCCCTAAATTTCTTGCCCATCCATTTTCAGACTCCCTTAAAAAAAATATAGCACCAAAAGCAGTTTTGTGCTTATTTTGAACGCAAATTCAACGCGATCATGAAAAGAATAACCCTAGCAAGCGGACTTTTGTCCCTCTTTCTACTTAGTGCTCCTTCCCCTACTTTTTCGCAACAAGGAAAGGACAACAATCAAAAAAATTTCACAGAGGTCATCGACCGCAGAGGAAATAGCTACCGCTCCGCCTCCGGCAAACCAGGGGAAGCCTACTGGCAAAATGCCGCTGAATACCAAATCGAAGTGGCACTAGACGAAGCCAACCACAGCCTCTCTGGTAAGGTGACCATTACCTACACCAATAATAGTCCAGAAAGCCTGGACTTTATCTGGCTGCAATTGGAACAAAACAGGTTTACCCCCTCCTCCCGTGGCACGCTCACTACTCCGGTCCAAGGTAATCGCTATAGTGGAGATGTGGATGGTGGCTATACCATCGCTAATGTAAGTGCAAAAGTAGGTGCCAAGGGTACCTTGTCTACTCGCCACCTCATTGAAGATACCCGCATGCAGGTTTGGTTTGCCGAACCCATTCCCGCCAAAGGAGGGAAAGCAACTGTTTCCATGGACTTTTCCTTTAAAGTACCCCAAAAAGGAATGGACCGCATGGGAAGACTCCAAGTGAAAGACGGCTGGATCTATGCCTTTGCGCAGTGGTATCCCAAAGTCGCTGTTTTTGATGAAATAGAAGGATGGAATGTAGAGCCATACCTCGGCGCAGGAGAGTTTTATCTTGAGTATGGCAACTTTGACTACAAGGTTACTGTGCCCTACAACCACATCGTAGTGGGTTCTGGTAAATTAATGAATCCAACTGAAGTACTCAGCAAGGAATTGCTAGCCCGCTATCAGAAAGCAAGCCAAAGCGAGGAAACAGTGTACTTGGTCTCTCCTGAAGAAATCAAAAACACCGCAGTCACCCGTCCCAAGCAGAGCGGTACGGTTACCTGGCATTTCCGCATTCAAAATGCTCGAGATGTAGCCTTTGGCACCTCAGACTCTTTCATCTGGGATGCTTCAAGGATCAACCTTCCTAGCGGAAAAACTGCTTTAGCGCAGTCTGCCTACCCCATGGAGAGTAACGGGCAAGATGCTTGGACCCGATCTACCGAATACAGCAAGGCTTCCATCGAATATTATTCCAAACAATGGTATGAATTCCCCTACGAAACTGCCACCAATATAGCTGCAGAAATCGGAGGAATGGAATATCCTGGACTCAACTTCTGCCATTACCTATCCAAAGGAGAATCGCTTTGGGGTGTGACCGACCACGAGTTTGGACACAACTGGTTTCCGATGATTGTCGGCACCAACGAACGACGCTATGCCTGGATGGATGAGGGATTCAATACCTTCATCAACCATTACAGTTCAAATGCTTTCAATAATGGAGAATACCCTTCTA
>JAURGC010000195.1 GCA_030833985.1 Algoriphagus sp.
GCGCGAAATTGCCACCCTTTTTGAAACTCATTTCAAGGCCATTGCACCAGCATCGGTAACCGTCAAGGTAAAAGCACATCACGGAGGTGCACCTGCAGTGGTGTCCGACTCCTCCCTAGGCTACCAAGCAGCGGAAGCAGCCATGGAGGAAACCTTCGGCAAAAGACCCATTCCTACTCGGGAAGGGGGTTCCATTCCTATTGTTGCCCTATTTCAAAAAGAGCTCGGCTCCGATCCCATCCTATTTGGTTTTGGGCTAGACACAGATGCCTTGCACTCGCCAAATGAGCACTATGGCGTAAAAAACTACCTCATTGGCATTGAAACCATTGCTGCCTTTTTTAGGCACTTTAGCACCCTTCATGGAAGTTGATTTCCCCCTTCAACGGTGGAGAGATGGAAACCTTACGAACCTATTTTCTGTTACCCCAGGCAAACCCAGTAGTTTATGAATCGCTTCCAAAAAAATAGTTTTCTACTCCTTGCACTTGTGTTATTGCTCAGCCCTTGGGCACAGGCACAGTTGGTCAAGCCACCGGTATGGAACATTCGTCTTGAAGACGAACGTTTGTTTGTTGGGGAGAAAGCAACCGTCGTATTTGAAGCGCAGATTCCCATGGGCTGGTATGTGTATTCCAATGATTTCGATAAAAGCCTTGGGCCTTTGTTGACCGAATTTATTCCTTCCAACTCATCAGATTTTTCGCTGACCGGAAAGCTTCGGGCAGTCGATCCCAAAAAGAAGTACGACGAAGTATGGGAAGGAGATGTGACCTATTTTATGGGCAAAGGGCGCTTTGAGCAGCCCGTCAAATTGCTCAGTGCCGCAGGAAAAGTTACTGGCTCCTTGGAATACCAAATGTGCTCGGACCTGACCGGGCAATGCATCAACTACGAGTTGGACATCGAATTGCCATTTACGGCAACAGAAAATCCTGCCATCGTGGAGGGCTTGCAAATAGAAGCAAGCTCCGGAGATACAAGTTTACTTGAACTAGAAGTACTTCCCAACACCTCCACTAGTGAGGAAAATACTCCTGGAGAAACAACTGCCTCAGTAGCTGCTGAGGAAGACTCCACAACGAATGAGTTTGCTCGGGAGGAAGAAACGGCTTCCCTTTGGGGATTTATGGTCCTCGCATTCTTGGCTGGACTAGCTGCTTTACTGACCCCCTGTGTCTTTCCAATGATTCCGATGACGGTAAGCTTTTTTACCGGAAGGTCCAAAAAACGATCCGAAGGAATCCGTCAGGCATTCCTCTATGGAATTTCAATCATTGGTATTTATACCATCGCCGGCACCGCTGTGGCGGCTATTCAGGGGCCCGAATTTGCCAACTGGTTGGCTACCCACTGGGTTCCTAATTTGTTTTTCTTTGGGATTTTTGTAGTGTTTGCCTTGGCCTTTTTGGGAATGTTTGAATTGACCTTGCCTTCCAGTTTTGTCAACAAAATAGATGAAAAAGCAGAAAAAGGAGGACTTGGAGGAGTCTTCTTCATGGCCTTTACCCTAGTGTTGGTTTCTTTTTCTTGTACAGGCCCCATCGTAGGTTCTATCCTAATATCTTCTGCAGGTGGAGAGCTGGTAAAGCCCGTTTTGGGCATGTTTTCTTTTGGGTTGGCCTTTGCTATACCTTTTACCCTATTTGCCATCTTTCCCGAATGGATGCAACGCCTTCCCAAATCTGGGGGCTGGCTGAATACCGTGAAGGTAGTCTTGGGATTCCTCGAGTTAGCCTTGGCCTTCAAGTTTCTTTCTATCGCCGACCTAGTCTACCACTGGGGTATCTTGGACCGAGATATTTTCTTGGCGATATGGATCGTTATCTTCTCTGCTTTGGGACTTTACCTGCTTGGAAAAATCAGACTTCCGCACGACTCCAAGTTGGAACACTTAGGGATACCCCGACTACTGCTAGCAATAGCCACGTTTACCTTTGTGGTCTACATGATTCCAGGACTTTGGGGAGCCCCATTAAAACTCCTTAGCGGCTACCTACCTCCAATCACCACACAGCAATTTAGCCTGTCTGGAAGCTCTGCAAGTAACGACGCTGCACCATCTTCCAACGAAATGGTACTGTATGGTGACTTACTCAAAATTCCCCACAGCATCCCTGGATACTTCGACTACGAGCAAGCGCTTGCTGCTGCCAAGCGGGAAGGGAAGCCCCTATTGATCGACTTTACAGGGCATGGTTGTGTGAACTGTCGCAAGATGGAAGAGAATGTCTGGATAGATCCTCAGGTGTTGAAACGTTTAAAAGAAGATTTTGTGATGGTGGCCTTGTACATCGATGAGCGACTAGAACTCCCCGAAAGCAAGTGGTACACCTCCAGCTACGACGGCAAGGAAAAAAAGACCCTAGGAAAGCAAAATGCGGACTTCCAAATTACTCGATTCAACAACAATGCTCAACCCTACTATGTCATCTTGAATCACGAAGAACAATTATTGGCCTCACCCAGAGGGTACAACACTGACATTGGTCAATTTGTAAAGTTCTTGGATGGTGCCAAAGCTAAGTTTAAAACTGAAAATCCCTACTAAATCTATTTTTATTGGCTTCGTCTTTGCCTTATTAGGAGGTTGTTTTTTTGATCCACCAGTTGGGGCCCAAAGGTGCACCATTTAAAGATTGGAAAGAGATTGATGCTATCCCTAGAAATAAAGAAAGCGCTCTTTTTTACCAAGAAAAGAGCGCTTTTAAGTGAATTCAGAGAGAAATTTATTTTTGGATTTTGGTATACGTTTTTTTATTTATTGCATTGGTGGTGCGATTAATAAGCGTCTGAATAAACCCTGAATCTGTACGTTCTATTGTAATAGCAAAAGTGCCGGTTATTCCCGCCATATTTGAGTCTTCCAATACCTCAGTAACTTCATCACCATTAACTGTAATTTTACCTTGACCGACGTAATTGTTAACGGATCCATCCTGACTTATGGATTGAGCTCCCCACAAAAATTCCCCTTTTGAAATCATCTTAAATTCATGATACGTATTTTCTGAAGTATCACCCTCGGCAATATTCACAGATTTTGTCAATCGATAAAGACCGTCCAAATCACTCGCTTCAGTAACTTGATTTCTTACATACCCTTCGTCAAGCTTCCAAACTTCACCATTATCCAACGCCATCTCATCGATA
>JAURGC010000218.1 GCA_030833985.1 Algoriphagus sp.
CTGCTGCTTCTGACCTTTCCATTTATTCCTATTTAATTCAAGGTTCCTTTCAAGAGCAGACGGTATTTATACTTGGAAATTGCTGTCCCTTTTGCAATTGGATGCCAGTGGTATTGGATTGTCAAGGGGAGGCTATTCCACGGGCAACTTTGTTTCAGGTGGAGGACCAACAGGTGATTTGGCGACCGGAAGGATCGGTATGTAATTGATTTTTGGGATTAGTCTAATTCGAGCCTCTTTGTTCATTTGAATTCAACAAAATTAGGTCTCTAATCGACTAGATCTCCTTTAGTAAGGATTTTGTTTACTAAAAAAGCTTGAAGTACCTAGATTTTACTGATATGGATCAACAAAAAGCCACTCCTTTATAGGAGTGGCTTTTTGTTGACGAGGGTAAATCGGTTGCTTATTTTGCGTTGAAGGAAATACCCATTAAAATAAAGGTGCCTAAATCTGCCCCTTTTGCATCACTGACAAGGTAGAGTGTATGTTTTTTGCCATCACTGGCAGCGCTGATGGCTACATTCGCTTGGTGCATTAGTATAGGCATGTTTGGCATCTTCATTCCTGCACTTGGTGCATGAGTTCCTGTGCCCACCACTTCACCCGTTGGACTATCCAAACGGATTTCAAAATCAATTGGGGTGTTAATTGGTTCTTGCGAAGCAGTCATCAAGGTAATTGATCCTACTCCAGTGAGATCAATTCCTTGTAAAGCAAAGGATCCCTTTGTATTTGGAATGGTCAGTAAAGTTCTGCCATCAAATACCATTTTGGCATATCCTGAGAAACTACCTGCTCCTGCTAAATCCACACTATTGGGCTGAAGCACTAAGGAACTAGAACCAGTTAGTGGCTTGATGTTTTCACCTCCCTTATCGGTAAAGGATGCAGAAATCACCAAGGATCCTGTAGGCGAAGCGGGCTTACCCAAAGTAGGGTCTAGGTTTCCTGAAGCACCCAAACTTGGTTTGGTTTCCTGTCTCAAAGATAGAATGTAAGTTATCAAGGCATTTACTTCAGAGTTTTTCAAATCAGGGTTTGCTGGCATGGCTGTTTCACCCCATACTCCTCCACCTCCATTCTTGATTTTATTTACCAGGTAATCCCGATTTCGCTCACGGTATTTTTTGGCTACATCTGCATAAGCTGGACCTATGGATTTTTCATTTTCGTTGTGACAGGTCTTGCAAGTAAGTGATTGTACCAAGGACTTTCCTGTCATTGCCTCACTCATTATTTTGTGTCCTTGGTCTGCCTCCGCCTGATCAATTCCCTGTAGGTAATCAGCAGCCACGTACAAGTTGGAAAGATCCTTGGCTCCTTCTGGGTCATCTTCATCAGAAACAGAAACCGTGTAACTTACTTTTTTGCCGGGGAAGTAGAAAGATTGATTGCCTTGTACGGCAATGCTTACGACGGGAGCAACGTTACCAGAATAAACAGCAACCAATGGGCCTTTGCCTGACATGCCGGCAGGATCTGTTGCAGTGACTTGAATTTCAAATTCTCCTATACCAGTAAAGGTGTGCGTTAAGGTAGGTTCAGAAGTGGTCTTAGTCACCCCAGCACCAAGGTCCCAAGTATAAGATAATGCGTCGTTTTCCGGATCAGCTGCGGTGGCAGTAAACGTAACTTCCAGCGGGCTTTTTCCAGTGGTTTTATCTACTGTAGTAGAAGAAACTACCGGTGGTCTATTGCCTCCATTAAAGTCGATGCGGAACAACCCCGCATCTGGATTTTTGGAGAACCAACCATTTCCATACTCAAGGATATAAAGTTTTCCGTCTGGGCCCATTTCCATGTCCATCATAGCATTGAATTTGGTTCCAGGCATGAAGGGTTCCATCTTATCGAAATCTCCATTTTCCTGCATGCTTACGACCTTGATCCACCCTCTAATCCAATCGTAGATGAAAAGCTTGCCGTTGTAATAATCTGGCATGCGCGTTTCCGAAGGATACATATCCGAATAGTATACTGGGCCAGCCATGGCATTTCGTCCACCTGTTCCTAACTGAGGGAAGTCAGGGGAAGCTGCATAGGGATACCAAATGAATGCTGGTTCTGTAGCAGGAAGTTTACTTAAACCCGTATTGTTTGGGGAATTATTGGTTGGACCGGTTGGGTCAAAGGAAGGACCTAGTTCTCCTGTTTCGTAATTAAATTCGGTGTAAGCAAAGTTATTTCCTATGAGGTAAGGCCATCCAAAATGTCCTGCTTTTCTCGCTTGATTTACCTCATCGTACCCTCTTGGTCCTTTTACGTCCAAAGAATCATTGTTGGCATCTGGACCTACTTCACCCCAATACAGAAAGCTGTTTTTTTGATCTACAGAGATTCGGTAGGGATTTCTAAGTCCTTGGGCATAGATTTCTGGACGAGTACCTTCGGCTCCTTCCGGATACAAGTTGCCTTCAGGAACTGTGTAGGAGCCATCTTCTGCCACTTTGATACGGAGGATTTTTCCTCTTAAG
>JAURGC010000014.1 GCA_030833985.1 Algoriphagus sp.
TTACCCCCCTTAAACTCCTCGTTTTCTAATAATGCGATGTGGAAAGGGATGGTGGTTTTGATGCCATCAATCACAAATTCCTCCAAAGCACGCTTCATTCGAACGATTACTTCTTCTCGGGATTGCCCACTAACAATCAGCTTTGCAATCATGGAATCGTAATTTGGAGGGATTACATACCCTGCATAGACATGCGAATCCACCCGTACACCTCGTCCACCAGGAATGTGCAAATTTAGGATCTTTCCTGGGCTTGGTCGAAATCCATTGAAAGGATCTTCGGCATTGATTCTACATTCCATAGCATACAGCTTGGGGTAGTAGTTTCGGCCAGAGATTGTTTCTCCTGCGGCTACTTTGATCTGTTCTTTAATGAGGTCAAAATCGGTTACTTCTTCTGTGATGGGATGTTCTACCTGGATTCGGGTATTCATTTCCATAAAATAGAAGTTCCGATTTTTATCCACCAAAAATTCAATGGTTCCTGCACCTTCGTAGCCAATGGCTTCAGCGCCCTTTATGGCTGCCTTACCCATGGCCTCTCGCAATTCTTCTGTGATGAATGGGGAAGGGGTTTCTTCTACTAGCTTCTGGTGCCTTCTTTGAATAGAACAATCTCTTTCGGAAAGGTGACAGGCTTTTCCGGTATGATCGCCCACGATTTGGATTTCGATGTGGCGGGGCTCTTCTACAAATTTTTCAAGGTAGAGTCCATCATTACCGAAAGCTGCCCCTGATTCCATTTTGGCATCTTCCCATGCCTTTTTAAACTCGCTATCTTCCCTAACTATACGCATGCCTCTTCCGCCTCCACCAGCTGTAGCTTTTAAGATCACCGGGTAGCCCATTTCGTTGGCGATGACCAATCCTTGTTCTATGGAATCTAATAGGCCATCCGAACCGGGGATGGTGGGTACACCTGCAGCTTTCATGGTTGCTTTTGCAGTAGCTTTGTCACCCATATTGGCTATCATTTCCGGGGAAGCACCAATAAATTTGATGCCATATTCCTCACAAATCTTTGAAAACTCTTCATTTTCAGAGAGGAAACCATAGCCAGGGTGGATTGCATCTGCATTAGTTATCTCTGCAGCAGCTATAATTCTCGGGATATTTAGGTACGATTCGCGACTTGGAGCAGGGCCGATGCAAACAGCTTCATCTGCAAATCGCACATGAAGACTATCTTTGTCTGCAGTGGAATATACAGCAACGGTTTTGATGCCCATTTCTTTGCAGGTACGGATAATCCGAAGTGCGATTTCGCCTCGATTGGCAATTAATATTTTTTTAAACACGCTTTTTATGATTTAGTGCCAAAAAATCAACCTGCTGGGTCAACAAGGAATAAAGGTTGGTCATACTCGACAGGACTAGCATTTGGGACCAATATTTTTACGATTTTTCCTGAGATTTCAGATTCAATTTCATTGAAAAGCTTCATAGCTTCAATAATACAAACTGTCTTACCAGCACTTATAGATCCACCCTCAGTCACAAAAGGTGCGGACTCTGGATTGGCAGTCAAGTAAAAAGTTCCAATCATTGGTGATTTGATTTCTACCAAATTGGAACTAGCCGCTGGACTTGGCGCGGGCGTTGCTACCACCGGGGCTGCTGCTACTGGAGCTGCCGGCATCGGCTGAGGTCCTGTTACTGGAGTAGCAGAATCTGCATATTTCTTAACCGAAAGCTCAAATTCTTCCGTCTTGATTTTCACTTCAGCTAGTCCTGTATTGGAGATATAGTCAATTAAATCTTGAATTTCTTTTGGTTTCATAGTGTTATTTTTTTCCTGTTTTTTAAGCAGCAATGGGTTGAACTAATGCAAACTGGAGATGTAAATTAATCAAATCCAAAAACTTAAGCTAGTTATTTTACTCGTTCAGAATAAGAGCCATCTCTAGTATCTACCTTGATCAAGGTATCTTGTTCCACAAAAAGTGGAACCATTACCGTTGCTCCCGTTTCAACTGTTGCTGGTTTGAGTGCATTGGTAGCTGTATCTCCTTTGATTCCGGGTTCGGTGTAAGTAATCATTAACTCCACAAAAGGTGGAAGTTCTACCGATAGGGGAGTCTCGTGCTCTGCATGTACCAATATATCTACTAACTGGCCATCCTTTAGTAGGTTTGAGCGTTCAATAAGTCTTTCTTCTAGGGAAATCTGCTCGAAATTGTCTGTGTCCATGAAATTGTAACCGAGATCGTCTTTGTATAAAAACTGATGAGCTCTTTTTTCAACACGAGCGGTTGTTACTTTTTCTCCAGCATTGAAAGTTTTATCCAGCGTTTTTCCACTCTTCAAGCTTTTGAGTTTAGTACGAACAAAAGCGGCCCCTTTTCCAGGTTTCACATGTTGAAAGTCAACAATTGTATAAATGTCGTTATTCATTTCGAGACAAAGCCCGTTTTTAAAATCTGCAGTACTTGCCATTTTTCGTAGTTGTCAATTTAATTATTTTGGATCTAAAGCCCATTTTAGGTAGATGGCGCCCCAGGTAAATCCACCGCCAAAGGCTGCTAAAATAAGGTTGTCTCCTTTTTTCAATTGGGATTCATATTCCCAAAGACAAAGGGGGATAGTGGCTGCGGTGGTGTTGCCATAGCGCTCAATATTCATCATTACCTTTTCAGGACCTACTCCCATCCGATTGGCAGTGGCATCAATAATTCGTTTGTTGGCTTGGTGAGGTACTAGCCAAGCAATATCATCTCCTGAAAGGCCATTTCTCTCCATCACTTCAGCACTTACATCTGCCATGTTGGTTACCGCAAACTTAAACACGGATGCACCTTCTTGGTAGGCATAGTGTTCTCTATTGGCTATTGTTTCTAGGGTAGCAGGTTTACGACTTCCACCTGCTTTTATGTGAAGGAAGCCTTCTCCAGACCCATCTGCTTTTAAAATTGCATCGATTACCCCCAATTTTTCAGTGGTGGGCTCCAGGAGTACCGCTCCGGCTCCATCTCCAAATAAAATGCAGGTAGTTCGATCTTGGTAATCCACAATAGCAGACATTTTATCTGCTCCCACGACGATTACCTTTTTATGTGTTCCTGCTTGGATAAATTGAGCGCCCAACTGTAGCGCATACAAAAAACCTGAGCATGCGGCACCTATATCGAAAGAAAAAGAGTTTTTTGCACCCACTTTGTCTGCAATGATATTGCCAGTGGCGGGGAAGGGCATATCAGGTGTAACGGTAGCACAAATTATCAGCTCAATATCCAAGGGGTCTGTTCCAGTTTTTTCCAATAAGCCTTTTACTGCCTCAATCCCCAAAACAGATGTTCCTTGATTTTCTCCCTTCAGGATCCTTCGTTCTTTGATCCCCGTACGGGTCATGATCCACTCATCATTGGTATCCACTAAAGATTCCAATTCTTGGTTGGTTAGCCGATATTCAGGAACGTATCCATGAATACCAGTTACCATTGCTCTTAATTTATCCATTGTAAAGGATTCGGTATGTTTTAGCTGAAAACAAATACGGTGTAAATGCCAAAGGTATTTGAATTAAGCGAATTCTAAAATAATACAATGCCTTCTGAACGCCAAAACCTAAGTGTTTAACAGGTGTAATTAGTTGATTTTCAGTTAGCTTGTAGTTAATAAAACAAAAAATTCCACTCCTTTAGAGAGTGGAATTGAAGGTTGTATTTGATCAATTAAGCAGAGATTTCTTTCTCAATGATTACTTGTCCTTTGTAGTACAACTTACCGTCAAGCCAAAAAGCTCTGTGCGGAAGGTGCATTTCACCAGTTGTTGGGCATTTTGCTAATCCTGGAGCTTCCAACTTGTAATGCGTTCTTCTTTTATCTCTTCTGGTTTTCGAAATTTTTCGTTTAGGATGTGCCATTTTATGATTGATTTATGGTTATTCTTTGTTTTTAAGTTTTCCTAGTTGCTCCCAGCGGGGATCAATTGGTGTATTCTTTGAATCAGAACCCTCTTCTTCCGTGCTAGCGTCTCTGTCTACATAGACAAATCCACCTTCTAGTTGATTGTTTTCTTCATCCAACTCATTTCGGTAAGCAGGATGTATTTTTTTTATGGGTAAAGCAAGCAAAATGTATTCGTACATGAGCTGGCCGACATAGATAGCGGGAGTGTCTCGCGTAATCATTGTAACAGACTCATCAATTTCTTTTTCTTCTGACCCATATTTGTAAATCATCTTTTCAATGATTTCCAAGTGTTGATCAAATACTTCCAAACTTCGATCACAGGTAAGCTGTACTTTTCCAGTAATGTTGAAATTTAGTTCAATAAGATTTGCACCCTTGTTGATCTTGACCCGTGCGGTCAAGGTTCCTTTTTTCAGGATTTCATTTTCTTCTACCTGTTGAAAGAAGGCATCTTCGATGGAGAAGACTACTTCATGCAGCCCTTCCTTGAATTTAATGACCTCAATAGCATAGGTTTTCCAAAACTTCACCTGACTTCCTCCTGAATTAAGTCCGCAAATTTAGGTAATTATTTATCATAGGTGAAACAGAAATTGAAATATAATTTGGTTTACCTGTTCTTTTTTTAATTTTTGAGCGATTATTCATTTTGCTGGTGTCTCTCAATCATGTCTGATGCAAGAAAAAGTGCTGCTCGCAAGGAAGAACAATCTGCCAAATTTTTTCCTGCAATAGAGTAGGCTGTACCATGATCTGGAGAAGTTCGTATAACCGAAAGTCCTGCAGTAAAGTTGACTCCACTGCTAAAAGCGATAGATTTAAAAGGGATTAATCCTTGGTCATGGTACATGGCAAGCACCCCGTCAAATTTTTGTTGATGCATCATTCCAAAAAATCCATCTGCAGGATAGGGTCCAAAAACATAATGGCGTCCATCTTTTAATTCTTGGATAGCTGGCTTGAGAATATTTTCTTCTTCCTCACCCAAAAGTCCATCTTCTCCAGCATGTGGATTTAATCCTAAAATAGCAATTTTTGGTTTATTGATACCGAAATCTTTTTCTAAACTTTGAATAAATATTTTTGCTTTTTCTAAGACCTTTTCTTTGGTTACTGCTGTAGGGACCTGTGCCAAGGGGATATGTCCAGTAACCAATCCAACGCGTAGATCTTCACCTACTAGCATCATCAATCCTGATTTACTTCCTGTGGCTTCAATTAAGAATTCGGTATGGCCTACAAAGGGCTGGGTATCAGAATTGATGTTGCTTTTGGATAGGGGAGCAGTGACCAGACCTTGAATTTTTCCAGATTTCAAGTCTTCAACAGCGGCAGCAAAGGCTGCAAAAGCAAGTTTGCCTGCCTCTTGGGTTTCTACCCCAGGAATGATTTCAGGACATTCTTCTAGGCAATTAAGGACATTAACTTTTCGATGCTGTACTTCATCGAGGGTGCGTATTTGTGTATAGTACAGGTCTTCTTGGTTAGCTATTTTTTTGTAATGCGACAACGCTTTGCCATGTCCATAAATAACTGGGGTGAAATTGGAATACACGCGGGCATCTGCCAATGCTTTTAAAATTACTTCTGGTCCAATTCCGTTGATATCTCCGATACTAATTCCAAGGAGGGGTTTTTGCTTCTTTGTTTGCATGGGCTGTAGGTGATGCAGAGGCTCGAAACAAAATTCCGTGCCATCTGGGAATAATCCCTTAATTTTAGAACGGCAATTTACAAAAAAAAACCAGAGGGTTACGATGGAAAAGGTCAAACCTAAAAAGCACCTTGGTCAGCATTTTTTGATTGACCTCAGTATTGCAGCTCGGATTGCTGAGGCAGTAATTGGTCATGCAGACGTGAGTCAAGTGCTTGAAATTGGACCTGGAATGGGTGTTTTGACAGATTTTCTCATTCAAGGTAAGTTAGAAGTTCACTTAATTGAGCTAGATCGTGAAAGTATTGCCTATTTGCACCAAAAGTATCCCGAATTACAAGATCGGATTCTTGAGGGAGACTTTTTAAAATTTGATTTAGCAGGGGTATTTCCTGCTCCGATTGCGCTAGCAGGAAATTTTCCCTACAATATTTCTTCTCAGATTTTTTTTAAGGTGTTGGAACATAAAAACCATGTGACTGAGGTAGTTTGTATGCTCCAAAAAGAGGTGGCAAGAAGAATCGCTTCTCCAAAAGGGAGTAAGGAGTATGGGATTCTTTCGGTTTTACTTCAGGCATGGTACGACATCGAATACCTTTTTTCTGTTCCTCCAGGTGTATTTAATCCACCGCCAAAGGTCAATTCAGGGGTGATTCGCTTGACTAGAAATAAAGTTCAAAAACTAGACTGCAACGAAAGGCTTTTTCAGCAGGTAGTTAAGGGAGGGTTTGGAAATCGAAGAAAAACACTTCGAAATTCCCTAAAATCCTTTCAACTTACGGAAGAATTCAAGTCACATCCGATTTTGGACAAGCGTGCAGAGCAATTGGATGTGGCGGATTTTGTATTTTTGACCCAACAAATCGAACAAGGTCGTGGAGCCAATCACTAAATTCGAGCTTTCAAAAGAATACTTAGAGCTTCTTCAAACGGGGATAGCAGAGGAAAATACTGCCTACATTACCGATTCGCTTGAGGGAGTAAATGTGGCAGACATTGCCGCGATTTTGGATCAGCTTCAAACGAACGAATCCTTGTATGTGCTCCGACTTTTGGATTTTCAATTGGCGGCTGATATCCTGATAGAATTATACGATAATACTCTTCAAAAAGTCCTTCAGGAACTGGAGACCAAAGAAATTGCTACTTGGATTGCCTTGATGGATTCCGATGATGGAGCGGATATTCTAAGTTATTTTTCAGAAAAGGATCGAGAGGAAGTCATTGCTGAGATTGAGGATCGTATCAAGTTGGAGCAAATCCTTGAACTCCTTCGCTACGAAGAGGATACTGCGGGTGGAATTATGGCAAAGGAATTTATTCGAGCCAACAAAAATTGGACAATTGTCCAAACCATCAATGAGATTCGTAGGCAGGCTGAGAACGTAGAGAAGATTTATTCTATTTATGTAGTCAACAATAGACAGCAGCTATTGGGTCGTGTCTCTTTGAAAAAATTAATTTTAACTGCAGCTGAAACCAAAATTGAAGATATTTTCGATGAAAACATTATTTCTGTTCCGGTTTACATGGATCAGGAAGAGGTAGCAACTTTGATGCGAAAATACGATTTGGAATCTGTTCCCGTGGTCAATGCAAAAAATAAGTTGGTTGGACGAATCACTGTAGATGATATCTTGGATGTAGTCCAAGAAGAAGCAGAAGAAGATATCCAAGCAATGACCGGTGTATCTGCGGATATTGAAGAATCAGACTCTGTATTTACTATTTCTAAAGCTAGATTACCCTGGTTGCTTATTGGAGTAATTGGAGGTTTGATGGGGGCCAAGTTGATTGGATTTTTTGAAGGAGGACTAGCCAAGTACTTAGCGCTTGCCTCATTTATTCCTCTAGTTGCAGCAACTGGCGGTAATGTAGGGATTCAAGCATCCTCTTTAATCGTACAATCGCTCGCCTCTAAATCCGCATTTGATGATACTCCTTGGCAACGTTTTTGGAAAGGATCTTTAGTTGCCCTGTTAAATGGGGTAGTATTGGGGGTATTTGTATTCCTGGTAGTTGTTTTTCTTTATGGATTCGAACCATTATTCGGGATTACAGTAGGTGTAGCGCTTTTTTGCGTGGTTCTTTTGTCTTCATTTATGGGAACCGTTACCCCCTTGGTATTGAATCATTTTGGGATCAATCCAGCAATTGCCTCTGGGCCATTTATTACCACCACCAATGACCTTCTTGGATTGGCTGTATATTTTGGGGTGGCGATGTTATTGCTTAAACTTTAACGATGAAAATTCTTATTGTCGACTTGATGCACGAGAGCATTCTTGGCTTGTTGCAGAAATCAGGATTTGAAGTTGACTATGCTCCAAAAATTTCTAGAGCGGAACTTTTTGAACGAATTGGTGGATATGAAGGTGTTTTAATTCGCTCAAAAACCCCGTTGGATCGCGAATTACTTCAGTATGCTACACGATTACAATTTATTGGTCGAGCAGGAGCAGGACTAGACCAGTTGGATTTAGCCTATTTGAAAGAAAGAGGGGTTCAACTTTTTCATGCCGCCAAAGGAAATCGGGATGCAGTTGCAGAGCATGCCTTAGGAAGTGTTTTGGCCTTGATGAACCATTTGCCGAAAGCCGATCAACAGGTCCGCAAAGGAATTTGGGATAGAGAGGGGAATCGTGGGGAGGAGTTGATGGGGAAGACGATTGGGATTTTTGGGTATGGCAACATGGGTAAGGCATTTGCTAAGCGACTAAGTGGATTTGGCGTGAAGGTGCTTGCTTATGACAAATACAAAAAAGGATTTGGGAAAAATGGAGTGCAAGAAGTAAGTTGGGAATTACTCAAACAAGAAGCAGATGTTTTGAGTATTCATGTTCCTTTAACTCAAGAAACGCATGATTTTTTTAGTTTAGAGGAATTGAAAGGCTTTTCAAAACCTTTTTGGCTAATCAATACCGCCAGGGGTGAGGTCATCCGCATGGAAACACTCAATCAAGCGCTAGATCAAGGCCTCTTGAAGGGAGTAGTTTTGGATGTCTTGGAAAATGAAAAGTTTGAGCACTTCACAGCAGCACAGAAGGCTCAATTTGAAAAGCTAGCGCAACGAGAAAACGTATTGTTTACGCCTCATGTGGCCGGTTGGACCAAGGAGTCTTATCAAAAAATAAATGAGGTTTTGGTCCATCAAATTCTTCACCATTTCAGAGGAAAACTAAAAAATGACCTGATTTAGGGTAAAAAAAGGGATTTGCATTGTGAAAATGCTTTTCTATCTTTGTAGGGTATATAAGGGCAACAGGAAGTAACGGTCTCCGAAAAGTGACCGTTACTTTGTTTTTTGAGCCTTTTGAAAAATGATCAACTATGTCAAAAGTACAGTATTACACCGAAGAAGGATTAAAGAAATTGAAAGATGAGCTCCATGAGTTAAAGACTAAAGGGCGAATGGATATTGCACATCAAATTGCCGAAGCGCGTGACAAAGGAGACTTGAGCGAAAATGCAGAATACGATGCAGCAAAGGATGCTCAGGGATTGTTGGAACTCAAAATTTCCAAGCTGGAAGAAGTAGTAGGAAATGCACGGGTATTGGACAATAGTAAAATGGACACGTCCAAAGTGGGGATTTTGTGCACGGTGAAGATTAAAAATGTAAAGAATGGCATGACGGTGTCTTATACCCTTGTGTCGGAGGAAGAAGCAGATTTGAAAGCAGGAAAAATCTCACTTGCGTCTCCTTTTGGAAAAGGATTGGTTGGAAAATTTATAGGAGACATTGCAGAAGTAAATGCGCCAGCAGGGAAACTTCAATTTGAAATTTTAGATATTACTTATTAATTCCTGGTTAATCAATCCTGAAGAAACTCAACTAATAAGCACCCATGGCTAGTTTATTTTCTAGAATTATTGCTCGCGAACTATCCGCTCAAATTGTCGCTGAAGATGAGCAGTACATTGCTTTTTTGGATATTATGCCCTTGGTCAAAGGACACGTGTTAGTCGTTCCCAAGCGAGAAGTTTCTTATATTTTTGATTTGGAGCCAGAAGAGCTATCAGGCTTGCATCTATTTGCTCAAAAAGTAGCAAAAGCGATGGATAAAACCCTAGTCTGTACTCGAATTGGGATGGCGGTAATTGGTTTGGAAGTACCTCATGTACACATCCATTTGGTACCCCTGCGGACAGTGGATGACATCAATTTCACCCGTCCCAAATTGAAGTTGACTGAACAGGACTTAGCAGCTACTGCCGATTTGATTCGTCAAGGATTTTAAATTCTTTCCAATTTGGTCTAATTCAAGGGCTTAATCCAGATATTTCGGTAGAGGACATCGTGACCTTCGGCCTGTAATTTGAGTCCTCCAGGAGTATCGGTGATTCCTTTTCCACCTTCATTTCCTCCATCGATTCCAGAGTTGGGACCACCCCAAACTTGCTGTATGGATACCTGGTCGTGTATTTTGACTCCATTAAAATAAATGGTCACAATTGCTTTTTGAACTAACTTGCCTTCGGTGAATTTTGCTGCTTGGAACTTAATATCATAGGCATTCCACTTGCCTAAGCCATTGTAGACTTGGGAGGTAGGAAGGGCTTCATTGATTACAGCAGCCATGCCATGCAAACCGTAATCTCCATCCAAGACTTGGATTTCGTAGCGATTTTGAAGGTAAACACCACTATTTCCTCCTTCCTTGAGTATCAAAAACTCTACGTGGGCTTCAAAATCTCTGAATTCGTCTTTAGTGACAATGTCTGCAGCTCCATATTTTCCTCCCGCGCCGGCCGGATCGTTACTGGAAATTGCTTTTTTACCGTCTACAGGATCGATGACTTCTGGCCACTTGAGTGGTGGGGTGGCGGCAAGTCTAGGACCATTCCAATAGGTCCAGTTTTGTTGCAAAGATTCATTGCTTCCATCTAAGTAGACTTTTGCTCCCTTGGGTGGGGGCGTCCCTAGGTAGGATTGATTTTGTCCAAAACTACTGCTGTAGGTAAGGAATACAAGAATTAAGAGAAGATGTGGTTTAAAATAGGATTTCATTTGCGATTTGGGTTAGTGCTAATTCGTATAAGTTCGGTAATTTTTAATCAATTCAAAGCAATTGGTTCGATCTCTTTGTTTTAAAACCAACCTACGGCAGCTCCAAAGCTTTTTATTCCTAGAAGAAGTGTAATCCCCCAAATTAAAACTCCAAATAGGATTCCTTTGAAACCGAGAGCATGAACCCCTAAGAGGTTTTTTTTAGAACTCATCCAAATCAACCAACCGCTGATTAATGGCAGTAGGATTCCGTTTGTCAATTGGGCGAGCGTGATAAGTGTGACGGGCTTAATTCCAAAAGAAGAAAAAAGAATTCCTAGGAGAAGAATTGTGCCCATGCTTAGGCGCATGGAGGTAGATTGAATGTTTTGATTCCAGCCCAAAATTCCACAAATCACTAAGCCAGCTGCCAAGGGAGCAGTGAGGGAGGAGGTAAGCCCTGCGGCTAGTAATCCAAAGCCCATTAAATAGGTTCCAAATGGACCAAATACGCGGGTGAGTCCCTTGGCGATATCTTGAGCAGTTTCTAATTCCTGAACTGGATTGGCGGCACCTGCCACCAAGATGGCCATAGAAACAAAACCTCCTAAGCCTATGGAAATCCATAAATCACGTCGCATAGAAGGTAATTCACCCACTTTTGTCCATTGTTTTTGAGCCAAGCTGGCATAAAGAAAAAGGTTGTAGGGAACCACCGTAGTGCCAATTAAGGCGACGAGTGTAGGGAGTTGTTCAGTAGAGAAGCTGGGAATAAATCCTTGGAAAAGGGTAGGTAAGTTCGGTTGGGTGAGCGCAGCAGCAATCCCAAAGGAGATAGACATCAGCACTACAAGACCTACCAAAATCTTTTCAAGCCGTTTGTAATTACCCGTCCAAAGTAGACCTGCCGCGAGAATACCAATGCCTAAATTTCCAGACTGCATGGTGAAGGGGCCCATTATCCAAGTGGGTAAATTGTAAAAAATCCCAAGTCCTAGATAAGCTCCTGTAATATTCCCGCTTTGATATGCGGCATTTCCTAGACCTATTGCAAGTAGGATTAAAACCATGACAAAATATCGATTCCATTTGTTTTCTGTTTTGTTTCGCAGGAGCTGACTAAGATCCATGCGAGTGACAATTCCAAGTCTACCTGATAGTTCCTGCAAAAATAACGTAGTGATTAGGCTAAGTGCGAGTGCCCAAAGGAGGGTGTAGTCAAAACGAATTCCTGCTAGGGTACATACCGTAACGGTTCCAGGTCCAATAAAGGCTGCTGTAATTAGAGGGCCTGGTCCTAGATAAGACTTAAATTTCTTTAGATTCACGGCGGGAAATTTTATGAAAATAGGGAATTGGGTAGAATTTTTGTAGGTTTTCCTGTGCACGTTAACAAAAATCTTATGATTTGGATCAAAAGATTAGGAATAGGTTTGGTAGGAATTTTGGTTTTGCTGGGCATTCTTTTGGCTGTTGCTTACCGAAGCGACTTGTCTTCTGAAGCGGTAAATGAAAAATACTTGACGCCAGAATCTCAATTTATAGTAGTAAATGGATTGCGTGTCCATGTGCGAATACTTGGGGAAGGGGAACCTGTATTTTTACTTCATGGGAGCTTTGCTTCCTTGCATACTTGGGATGCTTGGCAGCAAGCGATGCGTCCGTATTACCAGACGATTTCCTTGGATTTTCCTGGTCATGGACTTACAGGGCCTGATTCCTTAAAGCGCTATGGAATAATAGATTATAGTAAATTAGTTCAAGCATTGGCAAAGGAACTTAAGCTTACTCAATACCATGTAGCAGGCAATTCGATGGGGGGAGCTGTCGCAATGCAACTCGCCTCTGATTATCCTAAAAATATCCTTTCCTTGAATCTGATTGATGCAGCGGGTGCTCCTGCGGCGGATACCTTGTTGATGGATTCTTCAGCCCAAAAGAAAACAAATTCGGGCGGAGCTTGGATCTTCCAAGTGGCTCGCCATCCCATTTTTTCCAAATTACTGGTGTTCTGTACTCCAAAGTTTCTTTTTAAGATGAATATGAAGCAAGTCTATGGGGATACTAATAAAGTTACGGATAAGGTCACAACACGGTATTACGAATTGATGCTTCGTGAAGGCAATCGACAGGCCACCTTGGATCGATTGAGCCAACCTAGAACTAGCAATATCCACTTTGAACGCCTGACCATGCCTACTTTGATCCTTTGGGGAGCAGAAGATCAATGGATCCCATTGGCACAAGGGAAACGCTTGCAACAAGTCTTGCCTGAAGCCAATTTGATTGTCTTGGATGGGGTAGGACATGTTCCAATGGAGGAAAGCCCGACGGAAACTGTCTCAGAATACCTTAGTTTTCTCGGTGTAGAAGTACGAAAAAGCTACCTTCATCCATCCAATCAAGTAGCCTATGCAAAGTGAATTTTTAGTATACCTGCTCTCTGCAATTTCATTGTTTTTGTTGGTAATTTTAATTTTTGGTAGAAGAAAGGGAATTTCAGATAAGGAATTTCGGGAGGAGCTTCAGTCCTTAAAAAAAATAATTAATGATAATTTGGCGGATGCGCGGAAAGAAGCCGCCGAGAACTTACTCCGTCAATTCCAATTGGTTTTTGACAATCAGCGGACTTCATCAAAAGAGCAAAACGAGGCCTTGCAGCAATTTGGAGAACGTGTACGACAATCCTTACAGGATCTCAGCAATGTACAGCGAGAAAAATTGTCTGAATTGAGTCGCCGCCAAGACGAACTCTTGAAAAACACGGAGCAACGTTTGGAAAAAATACGGGAGACCGTAGATGAAAAACTTCAGAAAACCCTAGAGACTCGGTTGGGTCAGTCTTTTGACTTGGTCAGTACACAGTTGCAGGCAGTTCAAAAAGGGCTAGGGGAGATGCAGTCCCTTGCAAGTGGCGTAGGAGATCTCAAGCGCGTATTGACCAATGTAAAAAGCCGTGGCCTTTTAGGAGAATACCAATTGCAGGCTATTTTGGAAAACATACTTAGTCCAGATCAATACGTGATCAATGCAGCTGTGACAGGTACCCGAGAAAGGGTGGAATTTGCCATTAAAATGCCCGGGCAAGCGGATGAGATTTTTTTACCCATTGATTCTAAGTTTCCTCAAGAAGCCTACTTGCGATTGGTTGATGCCCTCGAAATTGCAGATAAGGGATTGGCAGATCAATACCGAGTGGAGTTGATCAAGGCGTTGAAAAAATCTGCAGCTGATATTTTTCAGAAGTACATTCACCCTCCAATGACCACTGATTTCGCCATCCTTTTCCTTCCTATGGAAAGCCTGTATGCTGAAGTACTTCGTGAACCGGGTCTAGCACAATCCTTGCAGCAAGAATATAAAGTTATCGTGACAGGCCCTACCACGCTTTCCGCTATTCTTAACTCCCTGCAAATGGGCTTTCGTACGCTCGCCATTCAAAAGCGTAGTTCGGAAGTATGGCAGGTGTTGGGAGCCATAAAAACAGAGTTTGGGAAGTTTGGTGTCCTTTTGGAGCGCACACAAAAGAAAATAAATGAAGCAAATTCAGAATTAGATAAGTTGGTTGGCGTACGAACTCGAATCATCCAACGTAAGCTGAAAGAAGTGCAAGAGTTACCTGAGGGAGACAGCACGCGCTATTTGGAAGAGTAAGGAAGGATTTCAATTTCATATTTTTTAGGAATCTAACTCCATTTGAGCCAATATTTTCGCAATCTTATCTTCCACAGACTCGGAAGAAAGACTCGTTCGACTCAATCGATCTACTAAAATCGGAAATGAGAAGGGGGTGAGCTGACTTGGGTAACGTACTTGGATCGATTGCCTGTTGATTTTACGCACTGCTTCAACTACCAATTCTTGTTCCATTTGTTGGTTTAAAACTTCAGAACGAGCCTGTTTCAGCAATAGATTGTCTGGTTCGTAGTCCTCGAATACCTGAAATAACAAGCCAGAATTGGCCTGGATGTGTTTAAAGCTAGTGGGCTTGCCTGGATAGCCCTGAAAAACGAGTCCTGCGATACTGGCGATTTCCCGAAACTTGCGTTTGGCAAGTTCGCTTTCATTGACACAATGCAAGATATCGTCTTCCAAATGATCTAGACTAAATAAGTCTTCTTCGAGGATTTCTTCAATAGCTAGCGGGATATCTGAAAATAATTCAAAACCATAGTCATTCATAGCCATGCTGAAAGATACGGGGATACGCTGGGCAATGCGGTAGGCCAGCAAAGCGCTGAGGAGTTCGTGGACCATACGGCCTTCAAAAGGATAGAAAAAGAGGTGAAATCCCTCTCGGGTTTGCAAGGACTCTATCAAAAACGTGTGTGCATCGGGCACCAAGGAAAGCTGTTGCTGTAGATCCAAAATTGGCAAAACCTGCCTTACTTCTTCAGAACCTACAATTCCCTGGTTGTAGGCTTTGAAAATTTCTTGGATTTGCTGGGAAAGTTTGGAGGAGAGAGACATGCGGGCACCCATCCAACTGACCACTTGGTTGGCTTTCTTCGTGGTCACTTGCACCACTGCATCTAATCCTTTCACATAAAGTAGTTCCAGATTTCTACCTGCAAAATAAAATCGATCTCCGACTTTTAATTTGGCGATGAAGTATTCCTCCACGGTACCCAAATAAGCACCATTTTTAAATTTTACCTTCATGGACACATCACTGACGATGGTACCCATGCTCAAGCGGTGCTTCATCGCAATTTTTTTGTTTTTTACTCGATATATCCCATTTTCCTCGATAACTACCTTCAAGAAGTCATCGTAACTTCCCAAGGAACTCCCTCCTTTGGTGATGAATTCCAGGATCCATTGGTAGTCTTCCGAACTTAGAGATGCGTAGGATTCGGTTTTTTTGATAATTCCATAAAGGACCTCGGGATCAAATCCTTCCCCTACCGCCAGTGTCACTAGAAACTGAATCAATACATCGTAGGGGAGTGAGGGAGGGAATTGGGATTCCAAGTCATCCTGTTCAATGGCATTGCGCAAGGCAGCAGCTTCGATCAGTTCCAGGGCATTGGTAGGAACAAAGTACACCCATGAGGGAAGCCCAGGCTGGTGTCCTGCCCTACCTGCACGCTGTACAAATCGGGAGACCCCTTTGGGACTTCCGATTTGTATGACACGATCCACGGGCCTAAAATCTACCCCTAGGTCCAAACTAGAAGTGCAAACCACCACCTTGAGAATGCCTTCGTGCAAGGCGTTTTCTACCCAAGTACGAATCTGGCTATCCAAGGACCCGTGGTGCATTGCCATCCACCCCGCCCAATCGGGTCTTTCTTCCAATATTTTTTGGTACCACATTTCAGTTTGGGACCGGGTATTTGTAAATACTAAGACCGATTTCCCGGCTTCGATGGTTTGGATGACTTGATCCACCATGCGAATTCCCAGATGCCCTGACCAAGGGTATTTTTCTATTTCTTCTGGAAAAAGGGAAGTGATACGGATCTCTTTTTTAACCTTCGCTTTGATGATATGAATCGGTAGCTCGTTGCCCAATAAGGTTTTTGCAGCTTGTTCCAAGTTGCCCAAAGTAGCTGAAATTGCCCAGCGCATAAATGAATGGCTACACTTCGCTTGCAAGTAAGCAAGAGCAAGTTGTACTTGAACGCCCCTTTTGTTGCCCACCAATTCATGCCATTCGTCTACCACTACGCAACGAAGATTTTCGAAAAGGGCTTCTGTTTCTTTTTGGGACAGCAGGATATGCAGCGTTTCGGGAGTGGTAATCAAGCATTCAGGAGGATTTCTCTTAAAACTTGCACGGGTCTTTGCATCGGTATCTCCATTTCGAACTGCTACAGTCCAAGGAATACTTAGGTCATCACAGGCCTCTTGCATCGCCTTTTGGAGATCCTGAGCAAGGGCTCTCAAGGGGGTTACCCAAATGACTTGCAGCCCGTTTCTTTGCGGGTTTTTCCAGTTGGAAGGATTATTTTGAATATGGTTCAAAAGTACCCCAAACCAGAGAGCAAATGTTTTTCCTGAGCCTGTGGGGGCATTGAGTAATCCTGATTTACCATCCAAATAATCCCTCCAGGCTTGGATTTGAAAGGGAAAAGGACTCCATCCTTTTTGGTGGAAGTAGTCCAACCCTGGTTTTAGGCGTTCATCGTATTCCATGTTAGGAAAGGAATGCTTTTAAATCAGCCAGCTTATTTGCTTGATCGATGGTTTTGTCCTTGCGCCATCGAGCAATTCGTGGGAATCTTAGAGCCACCCCACTTTTGTGTCTTGGACTTGCTTGGATGCCTTCAAAGGCAATTTCGAATACCAGTCCTGGGGTGACCGTACGAACCGGTCCAAATTTTTCCTTGGTATTTTTCTTTACGTACGCATCTACTTCACGAATCTCCGCATCAGTCAAACCAGAATAGGCTTTGGCGAAAGAAACCAATACCTCTCCATCCCAAAGGCCAAATGTGTAGTCGGTAAATAGATCAGCCCGTCGTCCATGTCCTTTTTGTGCATAGATCAAAACCCCATCGATGTGCAATGGATCAAGTTTCCACTTCCACCAAGCACCTCGTTTTCTCCCTGTTTCGTAGGTGGAGTTCTTTTTTTTAAGCATAATGCCTTCGGTTTGAAGGTCTCTTGCATTTGCTCGTACACGAGTGAGTTCCTCCCAAGAACTGAATACAAGTGTTTCTGAAAGATTGAATTTGGAGTGATTTATGGAATTGACCAACTCCTCAAGCAGTGCTTTCCGTTGAGTTAAAGGTTCGTTTCGAAGGTCTTTACCTTCCCATTCCAAGAGGTCAAATGCGATGAAACTTACAGGGGCTTCCAAAAAGATTTTCTTGGATAAGGTTTTTCGGGTGATACGCGTTTGAAGAATTGAAAAAGGAAGGGGAATTCCATTTCGGAAAGCCAGGATTTCTCCATCGAGAACTGTTCCGTCAGGGATGAGGTCAAGGAATTCCAAGATTTCCGGAAACTTATCATTGACTAATTCTTCTCCTCGACTCCAAATAAAGGACTGTTGACCTCTCCGAATCAATTGGCCTCGGATACCGTCCCATTTCCATTCGGCAAGCCATTCAGTGATGGAAAAGTGGTCCTGGAAACTAGCTTCGATGGGATGAGCTAAGAAAAAAGGAAAAGGTTTGGAAAGGTCTTCGCCAAGATCATTTGAATGGAGGAGTTCTTCCAGACGTACTTTTTCTGGGTTCCAATTGCCCATCAAGCGGTGGGCAACTTGTGCATGGGTTAGTCCGGAATGGCTGGCAAGTGCTTGAATCAATAAATTCTGACTTACTCCGATTCGAAAGCCTCCAGTAATTAATTTATTGAAAACAAATCGCTCCAGACTAGTGAATTGATCCCAGGCTGCTAAAATTTTCATTTTCTTCACTTCTTCCAGGTCCTTACCTAAATCCTGAAGCCATTTAATCCATTCAGTAAGTGATTGGGAATGGGTTCCTGTTGTAGTAGGAAGAAGTAAGGCGATCGTTTCAGCTAGGTCACCAACAGCTTGGTAGGATTCTTCAAAAAGCCAATCGGGAATTCCTGCTTTTTCTTGGCACCAAGTTCGTAATTGTTTCGTGCTTACTTGACGCTTGGGACGTCGATGCGAAAAAATAGCAATAACCCAGACCGAATCTGTGGCAGAGGCATTCTTTAGAAACCAGTCCAAGGCTTCGAGCTTGTCTCCCGTTTTATTCGATTGATCGAGCCTATGGATTAGTTCTGCAAAAATTTGCATCGAATTAAGAATCTAGAAAGTGATTTTTACCGAAAGTAAGTAGACTAGCCAAAACGAATGCTTAAATTAGAATTTGATTTGAACCACTTTTTAAGAATTGCGTTTACAAAGAAAACCGACTTCCTATGAAAAAGTTATTGCTTCTTTTTTCTTTATCGATCTGCATGGGATCTTGCAAAGATGCCGATGAAAATCAATATTCTGGAAGAAGCGTCCAATTTGAACTTTTTCAAGCGAGTACTTATGCCTATAAAGGTACCATAGAATTTAAGGAATTGGTAGATGGCAATTTGGAATTAGCGTTACGAATGGATGGAGCAAAATCGTCCACTGCGTATGCGTATCCTGCACATTTGCATTTTGGAAGTTATGATCAAACCAATGCTCCGATAGCGTACCTCTTGAATCCCTTGCCAGCTGCACAATTGACTTCTACCACACAGCTAGGCAACCTTTCCGATGGAAGAAGTTTGAAGTTTGAAGACCTCAGCAATTTTGATGGACATGTTAAAATTCACCTTGCCAACGAAGGTCCGGAATATGCAGTCATTTTAGTTGCCGGCAATATTGGGGCAAAAGCTCGGGCAGAATTGGAACCAGATCAAATTGCTGTTTGTGGCAAAAGCTTTTAAATCAAAAAGAGGCTGCCTCATCAATTGAGACAGCCTCTTTTCATAGATGAATAACTCGTCCTTAGTTTAAAATTACTGGAAAAGTAATGTCCAAGTCCGTTTCCCCGCCTGCTTGCACGAAATTTGAGAAATTTGGGTTAGTTCCGGAAACTTTCTTGTCTAAATCATGACGAAGTACTACTCTCATGCTGCTGTTGTTGGTTCCTGTGGATGAGGATACAGTGACTATATTTTTCAATCCCAAGCCGATTCCATCTCCGTCAGCATATTGAATAGTAAAGAAGCTACTATCAAACACCTGGCCTAAAAAGAAAAACTGGTGTTTTTCAGCTTCTTCTAAGATTTCTTGCGTGATGTCCTCGCCTTCAATAGAATTGGACACTTCAATGGTCATTTGGTATTTTTTACCTTTAGTCAAACTAATGGATTGTACGGCAGGGGTCTTCCCAACTTCAATACCTTGTGGATCACTTGCTTTGAAGCTTAAAATATCACCTATCAAAGCATTTGACTCATTCAATTCTTGAAACTTCAAGGTCACGTCCGTGATTACTTCGCCATCATTTTCTTTTTCAGGATCTTCACTTTTGCATGAAGAGAAACCAAAAGCTAACAAGGCTAGGAGGTACAGGGATACTATTTTTAGGTTTTTCACGGTAGTAAAAGTTAGAATTGGTAATTAAATTTGAGTTGAAAATTTCGTCCCATATCGGCAGTGAAATACCGAAAACGGTTCATGTATTCTTTGAATTCAGTGTTTAAGAGATTGCTTACTTGTACGCTTATGCTGAGTTCGTTTTTTGCCACTTGTATTTTTTTTGCATAGTCAACATTTAGCAGTCCATAGCCAGCAGGAGCGGGGGCAAGGTCAAAATTTGGTTCTCGGTTTTGTCTTGAAACCAACAAGTTGCTAACCGTAAGTCTGTTGCTTTCTTTGATTCCTTTGGCGCCAAAGCTGTAGGAGAGGCCCCAATCCATTCTATCAGAGGGGATGAAGGGAAAGAAGCGCTCTGTTTCCATATTTTTTGCTCGGATGATGGATCCCTTGGCATAGCCATTGAACTGATCGGAAAAGGAATAGGTACCCGATACGTCTAGCCCATAGAATAGTGCATCGGCTTGCAAGTATTCGTAGACATTGAAAGTACCTCGTAAGCTGACAAAGGTTTCACCCGTTGGGTTGAGGTAGATATAATCTCGAATCTTATTGGCATAGCCTGTCAATTCTAGGGTACTACGTTTTCCCTCATAGGTCAGTCCATTTACCCACTTTAGGGATTTTTCAGAATTTAGGTTGGCATCACCGATTTCAACAGCTGCAGCGCCATGGTGAAGTCCTTGGCTGAAAAGCTCATTGACATTGGGTGGTCTCCAGGCTGTTCCTAGATTGGATGTGAAGGATAGGCTTGGGCTAAGTTGGTAGAGGCCTCCAAAAAAGGCAGAGGCATTTTGGTAGGAAAGGTCGGCCTTCTGTAGTTCATTGCCGACATAGCGAGCAGCTGTTACAGTGCGGTAGTCGAAGCGAAGTCCTCCTTCCAGTTCCAAAGGTCCTTTGAGGTATTTTTCCATCAGGAATATTCCCCCATTAAACATGTCGTAGTTGGGAATGAGTGGTGTCACGCCTGTGCCAGGCACGTTGCTGTTGGCTTGTTGGATGAGGTGAACACCCAGTGATCCGGTCCAATTGGATTTGAGGTTATGATCCACAAATACTTCAAGCGTGTTGGTGAATAATTCCAAATCTAGGCTTGGGCGAGCATTTCGATTTCCTCGCCGCCTATCGAATTCTTGCCGATGGTTGGCTTGGAAACCGTATTGAAAGTTAAGTTTCCAGGACGGGTTGAGGTGGTAGTGCGCCTTTAACTTGGCTAAGTGATGTGCTACTACTTGCTTGGGATTGTCTAGGCTGTAGGTAAACGCTGCTTGCGTGAAGGGAGCACCGTTTTTGATGATTTGTTGAAGATCCGACAAGTTGCCAGTATGTGCATCTTGTAGGATACCTAGTTCGGTCCTAAAGAAGCTGTAATAGGCTTCGGTGCCGAGTTTTTTGGAGCTGTAACCTAGAGCGCCAGAGAAGCTGGTTTCAGACATACCGGTATTGCCTTGGAAATAGTTTGGGGCCTGGATATTGCCTGCTTTTTTACTCGAACCTTGGATCCGGTAGCCTAGGCCGGCAATTTTCCCCGATCCTCCTACATGGGTTACCGATACATTTCCTGCTCTTCCATTGCTGCTGCCCACAAGGTTAATTTCTGTAGTCGATATTTTTGAGGTAGGCAATGCAGCTGGATTAACCAAAATTACTCCTCCAATCGCTTCTGGACCGAATCGAACAGTTTCTGCACCCTTAATTACTGTGATTTCCTCTGCAAGAAAAGGATCAATTTCGGGTGCATGCTCTGCACCCCACTGTTGTCCTTCTAGGCGGATGCCGTTGTTGAGAATGAGAATCCTGTTGGAATGCATCCCGTGGATTACCGGCTTTGAGATGGTATTTCCAGTAGAAAAGGTAGTGACTCCTGCCACACGTTTTAGGCTTTCGCCCAAACTTTCCCCACGGGATTGAAGCAATTCTTCACCATAAAGGGATTGTACTGCAGTGGTGGTTTGTACAGACTCTCTATGTCCATGTACCTCTACGCCACCAAGGTCCACTGCTTCCTCTTCCATCAGAAAGGTTTGGTTGCTGCTCCCTGCGTTGAGGGTTAGCTGCTGCTTTATTTCTTTATGACCTAGGTACTGGATCTGTAGGGTGTATTTGCCTGGACAAAGGTCACGGAGAATGAAGTTACCGTTGGCATCGGTACTTATTCCTGATTTTGATTCCAAAATCCAAACGTAGGCAGCCTCTATGGGCTGATTATTTTCCTTATGGAGTACCCTCCCTCGTAGAACGAGTTCGCACTTTTGTGCGTGAAGGGCGCTATTTAGAGATAGGATTAGTACAAGAAGCAATATTGCTTTTTGAATCATAGTTGCAAAAATAAAGGTTTGCTTAAAATTACCTAATCTTTTTGAAACAAAGTTGCAAATGATGATCAAAGGTAAAATTTATAGATGCTTAGTGTACACAGGGATGGATTGCTGAGGGCAAACAAAAAAAATCCAGCTTTAGGCTGGATTTAAAAACGATTGGAGAATTAGTTTCAATTAATTGCTTAACCAATTTCCCCAAGGGATTCGGCTTAAAATCAAAATTAATCCAATGGCATACATCATGTAAATACTTCGAAATTTTGCTTTGGAGCTTTCCAGTTTTTTAGCTCTACTGTAGCCAATGGTAATCAAAACAATGGCGATGATGTTGATTAATGGGTGTTCCAAGGCCGTTAGACGAGCAGCAGAATCAGCCATGGCTCCACCCCCTGAAAGTAGCGAGTAGCCTAGAGGGCTAACGAAGTATAAAATCAAGCCCACAAGCAATTGTACGTGACACAAGATAAATGTTATTAGGGCTATTTTGCGGTCTTTCTCTAGGAAATCGCGGCCTGATAGAGCCCCTACAAGCGACCAAAGAATAACAAGAATGAGTGCCAACAATGCCAAATAGGCTAGGCCAGAGTGAGCGTGTTGAAGTCCAGTGTACATTAGATTTTATTTTTTGGGTGAGTTATTAGTTAGAAAGTATTAAGGTGGCAATTTGTTTGAAAACTAATCTACATACAAGACTAGTCCCTTTAAATATTCTGTTTCCGGATGAAAGCAGTTGATCGGATGATCGGCAGGCTGGGAGAGCTGATGCAAGATCCTTACGTTTCGTTTGCTTTCTAATGCTGCAGCGGTGATGGTATTGGCAAAAAGGCGCTTGTCGACCACCTGGCTACAAGAGAAGGTAAATAGGATCCCTCCCGGTTTGATTTTTCGAAGTGCTTCTGCATTGAGGCGTTTGTAGGCTTGCACCGCATTGTGTCTGGCTTTTAGGCTTTTGGCGAAGGCGGGTGGGTCCAAAATAATAAGATCGAAGTCATCGCCAATTTCGCGAATGTATTTGACTACATCTGCTACGATGGATTGGTGCTTGCCTTTGAATCCTGCATTTAAGCTGACATTCTCTTCTGTAAGGTCGATTGCCTTTTGAGAAATATCGACAGAATGGACTTCTGTGGCTCCCTCTTGCAAAGCGAGTACTGAAAATCCTCCTGAGTAGCAAAAGGTATTCAGCACTTTTTTGCCTCTTGCATAGCTGGCAACAAGCTTTCTATTTTCTCGTTGATCAATGAAAAATCCAGTTTTTTGTCCTTTTTCCCAATCAATTTTGTAACCAGCACCATACTCCTTCACCAAATTGGTTTCAGCCTTCCCCCAGATCCACTCGTTGGAAGGTACGGTTTCTGACTTGGGGAGAGTCTCTCCACTTTTATCATACACTCCTTTGAGTTGACTTCCATAAACCGCTCTCAATGCTGCTGCGATTGCCTGTACTTGCAGGTGAATTCCAATGTGATGTGCTTGGATTACCGCAGTCCCATTGTAATAGTCAATAATTAAACCAGGGAGACCATCGCCTTCCCCATGAACTAATCGGTAAACGGTTGTTTCCTGCTGTTGAGTGAGTTGTAGGGCTTCACGTACCGCATGTGCAGCACGGATTTTTTCCGTCCAAAAGTCAATATCTATGGCTCGTTCTTCAAAGGAAATAATTCGGACCATGATGGAACCGGTGGCATAATACCCTATTCCTAAAAAGTCATCTTTAGACGAATGCACTTCAACCAAATCCCCATTTCTGATCCCCTCTTCTTTTTTAGCAAGTGCACCAGAAAATACCCAATGATGTTTTCGAAGTAGGGAAACTTCTTTTCCTTTTTGAAGAATAAGCTTAGGATAGTTCATGATTCGAAGGCAATTTGTTTGGGAAAATCAAACTCCCAATTCCCATTGCTAGTCCACTGGCAAGGAGACCTAGGAGATGAGTTTCTTGATTGGGGAGGAAGGTTTCCGCTGCAAGATAGCTGGCCATTCCCACAACTAAAGCAAGAAAGGCCCCCACTGAAGATGATTTTTTCCAATAAATCCCAGCGGTAAGCGGAACAAATAAGGAAACTAGCATTAAAATAGATGCTTCAGCTACTAGCTCGTAAATATCTGATTTCCAAAAGGCCATAGTTAAAGCAATGGCAGCAACTAAGATCACATTTAGGCGCAAAATCCATAAAAACTGGGTATCCGATAACTTTTTTCCAAAGTAAGGGCGGATTAAGTTTTCCGAGATAATAGCTGCTGGTGCAAGCAATCCCGAACTAGTAGTACTCATAATCGCAGAAATCAATGCCCCAAAGAAGAGGACCTGGATAGCAAGATTGCTGTGCTGCAAAACCATGGCAGGTAAGAGCATTTGCTTGTCTGCTAAGTACAGCTCGGGATAAAGTATTTTTGCTCCCAAAGCAATGAATAGCGGAAGCAAACCAAAGCTGAGATAAAAAATACCTGCTAAAAAAGTGGATTGGACAGCCACCTTTTCCGATTTGGAAGACATCACTCGTTGGTAGATATCTTGAGAGGGGATACTGCCTAAACCGAGGATGATCCAAGCTCCTAAGTAAGTAGTCCATGCAGACCAATTAGCTTCAGGAAAAAATTGGAAACTTTCGGGTGGGGCTTTTTCTAAAATCACGCCCACGCCACCTGCTTCGTCCGCAACGAGGTAGGCTACAGCTAGAAGCCCAATGACGATTAAAGTAGTCTGCATAAAATCGGTAATGGAGATAGCCCACATCCCGCCCAAGAAGGTGTAAAAAACGACGATGCAAGCGGAAATGACTACCCCCTCCAATAGACTAAGGTCGGTCACTGCACCCAATACCAAACTTAAGGCAATCAGTTGGGCAGCCACATAGCCAAAGTAAGCGGGGATCATAAAGAGGGAGGCAAAAAAGGCTAAACGTTCCCCAAAAAGTTTTTTAAATACATCTCCAATGGTCAGTACATTCATCCGATACATGGGACGGAGATAAAAAAGGCCAAATAAAATCAGGCAGAGCGCACCTCCAAAAGGATCTTCAATCACACCCAAAAGTCCTTCATCCAAGTAGACCGAGGATGCACCGAAAATCGTCTCTGAACCAAACCAGGTGGCAAAGAGAGCCGATGCAGATAAAAATAAGGGGAGAGATCTACCAGCAAGCACAAAGTCATTCGAATTTTTTACTAGCCTTGACGAACCTGCTCCAATCGCAAGGGTGATGACTAAGTAAATCAGAATAGCAGTGAGCAGCACGATGGTATTGCTTGCTGGTTAGTGAGTACCTCCGTACATTTTTTCTCGCAAAATCTTTATTTCCGGACTCTGCAAGTAATCGTCGTAGGACATACGTCTATCGATAGTTCCTTTGGGGGTAAATTCGATCACTCGGTTACAAGAAGATTGCACAAAAGCGTGGTCGTAGGAGGACATGAGTACGGTCCCATTGAACTCAATGATGGCATTGTTGAATGCGGTGATCGATTCCAAATCCAAGTGGTTGGTTGGCTCGTCCATGACCAATAAGTTTGGATTTTGAAGCATCATCTTGGAAACCATGCACCGTACTTTTTCTCCTCCAGACAAAACACTACATTTTTTCAAGGTTTCTTCCCCTGTAAAGAGCATTCTGCCAAGGAAAGTACGTACATAAGCTTCCTCTTGGTTGCTAGAATACTGGCGCAACCAATCAATCAAGTTGAGTTCCGTCTTGAAGTAGCTCGAGTTGTCATTGGGTAAGTAAGCCTTGTTGATTGTTACACCCCACTTCAACTCCCCTTTGCTTGGTTTAATTTCTTCTACAATGGTTTGGAAAAATTTATTGACCGCCTGCTTGGTTTTGGAAATGAATGCAATCTTGTCTCCCTTATCTACCATGAGGTTGACATCCGTGAAATAGGTGACACCATCCGCTTTCAATTCCAAGTTTTCCGTCATAAAGATTTGATCTCCAGCTTCGCGCTCCGGCTTGAATAAAATTCCTGGGTATTTTCTGCTGGAAGGCTCAATGTCATCTACATTTAATTTCTCAAGCATTTTCTTACGGGCAGTAGCCTGGCGAGATTTGGCCACGTTAGCCGAAAAGCGAGCAATAAAATCTTGCAATTCTTTTCGTTTCTCGTCCGCTTTTTTATTCTGATCTCCCCGCTGCTTCAAAGCGAGCTGGGAGGATTCGTACCAGAAGGTGTAGTTACCGGAATAGATTTTGATTTTTCCAAAATCAATGTCCACTACATGTGTGGAAACCGTATCCAAAAAATGACGGTCGTGAGAAACGACAATGACTAAATTTTTAAAATCGATCAAGAAATCTTCTAGCCACACGATTGTATCTGCATCCAAGTCGTTGGTCGGTTCATCGAGAATCAAGATATCTGGATTGCCAAAAAGAGCTTGTGCAAGAAGAACACGAACTTTCTGATTTCCTGCCAAGTCTTTCATGAGGGTATAATGGATGTCTTCAGAGATCCCTAGTCCAGAGAGTAGGGAAGCTGCGTCAGACTCAGCGTTCCAGCCATCCATCTCTGCAAATTCGGATTCCAACTCAGAAGCGCGAATTCCATCCGCTTCTGTAAAATCTTCCTTGAGGTAGATTTCGTCTTTTTCTTTCATGATGGAATACAATTTTTTGTGCCCCATCAAGACAGTCTTTAATACGTCAATTTCGTCAAATTCAAAGTGATTTTGCTTCAATACCGCCATGCGCTGCCCTGGAGTAATGTTGATTGCTCCAGAAGTAGAATCCATCTCTCCAGAGAGGATCTTTAAAAAAGTGGACTTTCCTGCACCATTGGCACCTATCACCCCGTAGCAGTTGCCAGGAGTAAATTTAAGGTTTACTTCCTCGAAAAGGGTTCGTTTTCCAAATTTTAGAGAAAGGTTATCTACTGAAATCATGTGTATCGTTGAATTTGAGCGAGCAAAGATAGAAAAATATCCCTTTTGGCAGGAGTCTTGTGTGGGTTAAACTTTTTTGACGCCCCTAGATAGAGTTATTATTTGTTTAAATTAGTCTTGTATATTCAAGCGTTAATTTAAAGCCGTAATTCAGCTTGTATGCGTATGTTTTTCCGCTTTTTGGTACCTTTTTTTGCTACGTTGGCATTGGCGTTTACAAGCTATGGACAACTCGCTACCACAGGCAAGGAATTCTGGGTTGGGTTCATGGAAAATAACCGAAGTACCACGAATCAAAATACACCTGATTTTGCAGTATTGGTCATTACGGCAACAGAGCCAACTACCGGAGTAATTGAGTTTCTCGGACAAGCGGAATCTTTTTCGTTGAATACGGGAGAACAGTATACTTTTCGAAAGAACTCATTTTTTGATGTGGATTTATTAAATAGAAATTCAGGTCAAATTGAAAATCTTGGAATTCATATTACTTCCACAGGAAAAGTTGCCGTACATGCCTTCAACGAACGATATCGAAGTGCAGATGGAACTGTCATATTGCCTTTAGGTGCCCTTGGTAAAGACCATTACATTACGTCCCATTTTGAAGTCAATCCCTTAGCAAATCTTAATGTCAATAACGAAAGTACACTCTTGGTGGTCGCTGTTGAGGATAATACACGTGTTGAAATTACGACGACGGAAAATTCAATTTCAGGGCAATCCAAAGGGGTCCCATTTGAAGTAGTCCTGAATCGTGGACAAAGTTACCAAATCAAAGCTCGAGGTGATTTGACTGGCTCCCGAGTAAAAGTAGTAGGCTCCAATGCCGATGAGTGCAAAAAAATTGCCGTTTTTGGAGGGAACAAATGGACTTCAGTGGGTGCCTGTGGAAATGCAAATGATCACCTGTATCAGCAAGCTTATCCAGTAAATACTTGGGGTACCTCTTTCGTCCACACCGCACTCTTAGGAAGGTCATCAGGAGAATTGGTGAAAGTATTAGCTGCTGAGGATAATACAGAAGTACGGGTAAATGGAATTTTACAACCTCAGCCCCTTAATCAAGGGGAATGGTTGGCATTAGAGTTTGGAGCCAATGAATCGGGAAAAATAGATACTTCCAATCCATCTTCGGTAACTGTATTTTCAAAAAGTCAGACTTGCAACAACCCCTCTGATCCATTTGCTACGAATGGTGATCCATTTATGATTACCTATAGTCCAACAGAGCAACTTTTGACTCAATTGGATTTTAATGCAATCAGCCTTCCTTCCATTGTGAATCATTATGTCAACATAGTAGTAAAAGCTGGGGAAGAAAGTCAAACTCGTTTGGATGGGGTTGCAATTGGAAATAGCTTTCAAATGTTGCCTGGAGATGCAACCTATAAATTTGCACGAATAGAAATTACCCAAGGGGTCCACAAACTAGCCAATCCATCAGGTTTTGCGGCCTATGTGTATGGTTTTGGCAATATTGAATCTTACGGTTATGCAGCAGGGGCAGCACTAAATAACTTGAATTTTGAAACTGAACCAGAGTATGACTTTGAGGTGGAAGGAGATAATGTGGCTTGCCTCAATCAGGAAGGTGCTTGGACCATAAATTCTGAAAATCCCGATTTTACCTACTTTGTTTGGGATTTTGGAGATGGAACCCCCACAAAAATTGGTAAAAATGTCATCCATACGTTCAAAGAAGCCGGTAAATACGAAGTGAGTATTGTGGCTTCTTTAAGCCCGAATTCTTGCGATGATCAAGAGGAAACCACCTTTGAAGTGGAGGTTTTGAAGACAGAAGTAGCCTTGTTGGGTCCACAATCCGTATGTCCAGAAGTGGAGGAAGTAATGTATCGGGTCAAGAATAAGCAAAATATTTCTCGAATGGACTTTGAAGTAGAAGGTGGAACTATTCTGGAATCTTATTCCGATTCTCTGTTAATTCGTTGGGGACCTTCTAACCCAAATGCAATAGTCCGGCTAGTGCCTTTTTCAGAAAATGGATGTCCAGGTGAGGTGATTGAACTTCCCGTAGTAGTTGAACTTCGAATTGAAGTACTTGAAGCCCAAGGAGAAAAGGAAGTATGCTTTGACCCTTCGGTGCGATTTACCTATGAAGCACCAAATCCATCAAATGGACGAAGATACGAATGGATTGTACAGGGGGGTACTTTGGTAAGCGGACAAGGTTCTGGTAAAATTGAGGTCATTTGGGATCAAGAGGATGTGACAGGTACAGTTGGGTACACGGCTTTCAGTTTGGTGGATAACTCTTGCGCAGGTACAGCCCCCGACATCCAAGTGAAAGTTGCGACCCAATTGACGTTGGCCACTCAATCGATCACTGATGTTGCATGCTTTGGGGAGGCAACTGGGAAAATTGAAGTTTTGGCAGCTGGAGGAACAGGTAGTACGGCTACACCTTACACTTTTGAGTGGTCTCACGATGCTACTCTAAAGACATCAAGTGCATCCAACCTCAAGGCTGGTCGATACACAGTTAAAGTCATCGACGCTCTGGGCTGTACCCAAAGCATCGCCGATATAGAAGTGAAGGAACCTCCTTTACTTCAACTTTCAAGTATGACTGCTCAACCAACCACCTGCTTTGGAAAGAAAGATGGACAGGTAAGGCTGGAAGTGATTGGGGGAGTAGGTCCCTACAGTTTGGAATTTGGAGGCACTCAGGTTTTTACAGGAGTTTTCGAACTCGACACCCTTAAAAAAGAAATTTATGCATGGGAGGTGACTGATGCGAACGGCTGTAAAATCCCAATTGATTTTGAAATCACCTCTCCACCACCGCTAGTTGTTGATGTAAGTCTAGCAAAAACAGCTTGCCCTGGGCAAGCAGATGGAGAATTACTAGTAGTGCCTTCAGGGACTCAAGGGCCTTATGACTACCTTTGGACTCCCTCTAGTCAAACCACTGATTTGGCGACAGGACTTGCTCTTGGAAGTTACGAAGTTCAAGTCACCGATGCAGCAGGTTGTATTTCCTTTGGAACAGGTAGTGTCATAGAGGAAGCTCCTAAAATACGTATGCCCAATGCTTTTAATCCCAAGGAGGGAGTGTTCACTGGGGTATCTACCTGTGTGGTTGATTTTTCAATGACAATTTACAATCGCTGGGGACAGCTTATTTATGTTGGAAATCAGGGCTGGGATGGGCAATTTGCCGGGAAAGAAGCTCCCGTTGGGACCTATTCTTACGCGACCACTTACAGTTATAGCATTGAGGGGAGTTCTATTCAAGTTACATTCAGGGGATCTTTACTCTTGGTAAACTAGCTTAGCTCCACCGGTTGAGCTTCTCATCCCGCTTGCTATTCAAGGAGTAGATTAGCCTAATGCGAAAGTTGTCTTGAGATTATCCATAGGCCACTTCTCACTTAAATGGACGTCCATAAGGTTTTTCTTTGATTGTAAATGTGGATAAAATAGGGAATCAATTACTTCCTTTATTTTTCTAATTCAGTGAATTGGATGGAGTTGATAGTAAGTTGTTATTGGAATTAGTTACACGAATAAAATCAAACAAGTGCTATTGACTAGGGTTAATAGAAAATGAATTCAAAAGGATTATATTTATTTCGGTAATTGAGGGAAGAAAATGCGCGGTACATTTAAATTCATCGGATTTATTTTTATCCTTTTTGGAGTTGATTTCGATGTTTTAGCTCAAAATAACACTTTAGGAAAAGAGTTTTATTTCGGGTTTATGGAAAACCATGCTACTCCTTTTTTACCGGCTACTGCCTCCATTCTAATCACTGCAGCAGAGAAAACTTCAGGGTATATTGAATACAACAATCAAAAAA
>JAURGC010000017.1 GCA_030833985.1 Algoriphagus sp.
CTGTCTTGATAAACTCTTTTTTGGATAGCATCTTCGGTATTGTCAGCAGCACCCTTGTACACAGTTACCCCTTGAATGTAAATTGATTCATTCAAATTGGGAACGTTTACCAACAACCAGTTTAACGGCTTAGTCGCCTCCGCAAACTGCTCTGCTTTCATGTAATCAAAATAAGCAGCATTGTATTCACGCGCTTTTGCTTCTACTGCAGGATCTGCAGGCCAGTTCCAGCCGTCCTGAGCATTGGTAATCACAGAAATGAGCAGCGCTACAAGGGTTAGAAAGGTTGATTTAATTTTCATAATCTTAAAGGTTTAATCAGTAGTTGACGCTAAAGTAAATCCCCATTTGGGTTAATTGTTTTAATTTTTTTATTCAAATACACGCTTGTAAAACCAGCTATTGTCATTTAAGGAAAGGCCAAAGGTAAAATTCACATACCCTTCACGGATCAATCCATTGTCCAAGGCACCTTTTCTTCCCACCTTAATTGCAAAATTTACCAAAGACAACTGATTTACAGGAATAGAAGTACCAAAGTTGATGCCAATGTCATTAATGGTAGTCTGATTAATAAAATAAGGAGTTCTCAACCACTCCAAACCCATTCGGTAGGTGGCTCGATTGAATAGATTGTCAAAATCCATAAAATCTGGCACAACTTGAAATCCAAGCCCAACTTTTTGAGCCGATTGTAGACTTAGGTTCTCTCCAAAGAAATTTCGATAATTGGAAAAATCTTGGTACTGACCTTCTAGCCCAATGACGAATTTATTAATTTTTTCGTAGCTCATTCCAAACCCCAAGCGTTCAGGGATGTAAATGGCTCCTCTATCGTTGTTGGCAATGAGGTATCCATCAGTTTTTAGACTACTCGCTTGGCCAATAGGGGCCAGTTTTGCAAATGCGGTACCATTCACATTCCCAAATTTCTGATAAATGGCTCCAAAATGAAGGTTACTCTTCTCAGAAGCTTTTAAAAAGTAATGTGCCCCAAGCTTTAAAGCCACGTCTGAGACCGTCATCCGCTCGTAGTATTCAGAAGGTCGACCTACCTCAACTCCATTGGGATCAAAAATTAGTAATTGATTGGATCGAATCGAAGAACCAAAAAGATAGGACCCTTGGACCCCAATGCTAAGATTTTTGGTTACCAGGTAGCCGAAATTAAGATAGGCTTCAGAAATACCCCCATCTCCTTCAAGGTAATTGCTTGCACTCAAATCTGAGTTATTGACTGGGCTATCCACCTTGAGTCGGTAATTAATACTTGAAATTTGACCCAAACCAAGCCCTGTGGTTAATTTACCTGTTTTGACTGGAAAAGATAAAGCCAAATAAGAAAGTCCGCCCCCATCCACAGTTGAACTCTCTGTTTCATTGGAAACAGCTATTCTCTTGTAATTGAGTGATGCTTGAAAGTTAAAGATGGTATTACGTGTGGATAAAGCAGGATTGACCACATTTGCGCCCCAACCTGTGCCAAAACTTATTCCTAACCCCCCCATGCCTTGGTTTTGAACCTGACCTCCATAGTTAAATTCTCCAATACCAAGGGCACTGTAGGTGGAGGCACTATTTTGACCGAAGCCTTCTGAAAATACAACAAAGGTGCAAAGGACACCCAACGCTAGTTTACGCAACATCATGGTTTAGAATTCAATTTAGTCCAAAGGGTACTAAATTTAGGACTACAAATATGTGGTCTTTTAGCAATGAATCAAAAGATTTGAATTTCGCACTAGGTAGATATTTAACTATTTCTGAAAATTTAATGCAAAAGGATTCCGTGCATTGGCTACTAGACCACTTTACTTTTCGTTAAAAATCTGCTTCCAAGAACGAAATCTACCCCACTATTAGCTAAGTTAGATTGACTTAATGCAGTATTTATTAATTTAGGAAGTAAATTTTCATTGGAGGGGTCAAATTAGGCACTAACAAGGAAAACTTTTTTGTTGCTTAAATTTTACTGCTCCTTGTGCCCCTTAACTTAACATTATTTAACCCATGCTTCCAGAAAGATATACGTTGATCGGTTTGATGTCAGGCACTTCTGGAGACGGATTGGATTTGGCTTATTGCCATTTTGAGCTTCTAGACGGAAAATGGACCTACCAACTCGGCCAGACCCTTACCTGCCCATTTCCCCCAACTTTAGGGGAAGCATTGGCAAATAGTCACTTACTCTCTGGTTATGACCTTTCGTCATTGGATGTAGCATTTGGAAAATGGATGGGGGAACAAGTAAACGCATTTTGTTTGGAACACCAGCTGAACCCCATGGCTGTTGCTTCCCATGGGCATACCGTTTTTCATCAACCTGAAAAAGGACTCAGCTTACAGATTGGCAATGGATGGGCACTTCACCAAGCTTCAGGAAAAAAAGTAATAAACGATTTTCGGATGCTTGATGTACAGCTTGGCGGGCAAGGGGCACCATTAGTGCCTATTGGGGATCGTTTACTCTTTCCTGAGGTAGATTTTTGCATCAACTTGGGAGGAATTTCGAATCTCTCCTTGGAAAAAAATGGGGAAAGGCTCGCCTTTGATTGCAGCCCATTTAATCTCCTTCTCAATCGTGAAGCCCAAAAATTAGGTAGTCCCTACGATAAAAATGGGGATTGGGCCCGAAAGGGAACACTTGATGCTTCCCTTTTAAACGAATTAAATGCCCTTCCTTTTTATTCCCTTAGGGGGGCTAAATCCTTGGGTAGAGAATCTTTGGAAGAATTTTTTATACCTCGTCTAGAAAAAGCTAACCTGTCACCCGTAGATTCTTTACATACCTTGGTGGAACATTTTGCAATTCAAATCTCCTCAATTATTCGGAATTATTCTTCAGAGCTTCCACCTCATATTCTCCTTACGGGTGGAGGAGCATACAACCGCTATTTTGTCGAACGATTAGACCATCACCTGGCCCATCATTGGATCCAAGTAAACGCAGGTAGTGCATTAATTGAATTTAAAGAAGCGCTTGTATTTGCTTTCCTTGGGGCCCTAAAACTCCGGGGAGAGGTGAATACCCTAGCATCCGTCACAGGCGCTAGTCGAAACTCTTCTGGGGGTACATTCTATGGCTAAAAAAGGCAAATCACAATTCAGTGTGCATAAAAGTTGCCAAAACTCCCTATAATATAGCTTTTGCACAGTTCATGTAAATTACTAATAGAAAAATAATAGGAGGGAATAGATTTGACTTCTCTGCCTAGTAGTGCGAGATCCTTAATCCCACCTTATGAATAAAATCAAAATTCTTAAGTCAAATTCTCCTCTAAGCGTTAGGAATTTAGGGATAAAGAAAGTAGAATCGCTAATTAGAACAAATCAAGCCCTAGATTAAACCTAATTTATCAACCAAAAAACCTAAAAAATGGAGTTATTAATCATTATCATCTTTGTGGTTGGCTACTTGGCAATTGCCCTTGAGCATCCCATTAAGATTAACAAAACTGCCTCTGCATTGCTGACTGCAGTAATTTGTTGGACTATTTTTACCGTTTCAGGAGCACCTGAAACCTTATTATCGAGTGAACGTTACCTCCATTTTATCCATGAATTGGGTGAAAAAGCAGCCAGCCTGTCTGCCGGTGAACTCCATTTAGAATATGTCATCGAACAATTGGGGCATCACCTCAATGAAATCTCCCAAATCCTTTTCTTTTTGATGGGAGCCATGACTATCGTGGAATTGGTAGATGCACACCATGGTTTTAAATTCATCACTGACCGCATCAAAACCAAAAATCCAATCGTCCTCTTGTGGGTCGTATGTGGCGTAGCCTTCTTCTTATCTGCCGTCTTGGACAATTTGACTACCACTATTGTCATGGTATCCTTGATCCGGAAGATGATACCTGACAAGCAAATGCGCCTCTTCTTTGCAGGTATGATCGTCATCTCTGCGAATGCCGGTGGTGCATGGTCTCCAATTGGTGACGTGACGACTACCATGCTGTGGATTGGTGGGCAAATCTCTGCCGCTTCTATTATGAAAAGTATACTTATCCCAAGTATTGTTTGTGCGGTTGTCCCGCTGATCTACCTCACTTTTACCTTAAAAGGAACTTTGGGAGATTTTAAGGAAAGCAAAAATACAGAAGGATCAAAAGTAACTAGTGGTAATCTTATGCTTGCAATTGGTGTAGGAGCTTTGATTTCGGTTCCAATATTTAAAACCGTCACCCATCTCCCTCCTTACATGGGCATGTTACTTGGCCTGGGTGTACTTTGGGTGGTGTCCGAATTGATTAATCCACATTTGGATGAAGTAGAACGAAAGCATTACACAGCTGGTCATGCATTGACCAAAATCGACATGCCTAGCGTCTTGTTTTTCTTAGGCATTTTGCTTGCTGTAGGATCCTTACAATCCATGGGCACCCTTGCAAACTTTGCCAGCTACCTCAACGATACCATCGGCGACAACCGAATCATTATCACGCTTATTGGAGTACTTTCTGCTATTGTAGATAATGTGCCTTTGGTCGCTGCTAGCATGGGCATGTACAGTATGGAAATGTATCCTATGGATGACTTTATTTGGACTTATCTCGCCTATTGTGCCGGTACCGGAGGAAGTATTCTAATCATTGGTTCTGCCGCTGGTGTGGCAGCTATGGGCATGGAAAAAATAGAATTTGGTTGGTATTTGAAGCGTATTTCTCTTCTAGCAGCACTCGGTTATTTTGCTGGAGCAGCAGTATACCTTCTTATGGCTCAACTGTAAGTACCGCCTAAATCACCATAAAAAAAGGGAGGCAAAGCCTCCCTTTTTTTATACCTATTATATTTCCTACTTCCGAAAGCAGGTATCCAAATGGTCGTTTACCAAACCGGTAGCTTGCATATGTGCATAGAGCACCGTGCTGCCTAAAAACTTAAATCCTCTTTTCTTCATGTCTTTTGCCAGCAAATCAGACTCTGGAGAAGTAGCAGGATAGGGTGCTTTAGGAGCGATGGAATTTCGAATTGGTTTGCCTCCAACAAATCCCCAGATATAATTTGAGAAGGTTCCAAATTCCTTTTGCACTTCCTGAAAACGCTGCGCATTGTTGATGGCAGCACGAATCTTCATGCCATTGCGAATAATCCCGCTGTCTTGAAGCAATTCTTGCACATACGATTCGGGAAATAGGGCCACTTCCTTGTAATCAAAGTTTGCAAAGGCCCTCCTGTAACCGGCTCGCTTTTTTAAAACTGTCGCCCAGCTAAGTCCTGCTTGTGCGCTCTCCAAGACCAAAAATTCGAAATGGACCCGATCATCGTAAACTGGTACACCCCATTCTTCGTCATGGTAGGTAATGTATTCCGGAAACCCTAGGCACCACGGGCAACGTGTTTTTTGAAAAGTATCCATAGTTTGAATCTCCCTATTTTTAATCCACAAACAAGAGCAAAAAAGGATTCGGGAAATATTTTTGTAAAACTTCCCGAAGAATTCGACAAGCCATTTTGAGCCTACATTCTAGGCTTTATTCCATATTTTCCAAGCGGCCTCAGCTTGCAACTCGAGCATATCTTGCCCATTTTTTACTTTTCCCCCTCGAGATAAACATTCCTGCATCAGCCGAGTACGGGAAGGATTGTATACCAAATCATAGACAAGATTTCGGCTATCCAACTGTTCCAAAGGCAACTCTGGCATTCCCTCCACATGAGGGTAAGTTCCCAAAGGCGTCGCATTAATCAGCAAGGGATATTCTTGCATCCAAGTAGTATCCTCCCTTAAATCTTGGTAGGTAAGTTGTTCTTTTTGCTTTGTCCTTGAAACTAGCAAAAATGCTACGTTAAGATCGCGTAGTGCTTGCTGCACGGCTTTAGATGCTCCTCCAGTGCCTAATACCAAGGCATTTGGAATACTTTCTCCTAACCAAGTGGTAAGGGATTGTTTAAAGCCCAGGTAATCTGTGTTATATCCCACCTTTTTACCTTCCCGAATTCGAATGCAATTGACTGCTCCAATTCGTTCACAGGCAGGGTCCAAAGCATCTAAGTAGGGGATAATTTGCTCTTTGTACGGGATGGTCACTGAAAGACCTTCCAACTCTTTTTCTCGCTCAATTACCGAACCAAAGTTCTCCACATGGGGAAATTCATACAATTCAAATACGCAATCGCTACGATTTTCTCGGGCAAATTTTTCTGTAAAATATTTTTTTGAAAAGGAGTGCCCCAAAGGAAAGCCGATCAAGCCAAATTTTCTCATGCTACTTGTAACTTATTTGCTAACCACTCAATAAATAGGACGATACCGATTCCTAAGAGAAATGCTCCTATTGCCCAGACAATCTGAGGTTGTTGACCAACCTTGTCCAAATAGGCCCCAGGAAGGATGTTTTCTGTAAGAAATGGGGTTTGATGGCCTTTAGAAGACATTCTCCAAGCGGTCACCAGTTTCCAAGGCCATAGCTTATTGATTGAGCCCAACATAAAACCGGACAATACCCCAATGGTACTGCCATAAAACCGCCGCAACAGGAAAGCAACGACACGACTAAATGATAAGAGACCGACCAAGCATCCAGCCGCGAATAACCCTAGAGTAAAAATATCTTTCTGGGAGACCGCCACTAAAATGGTTTCGTATTTGCCCAGGATTAAAAGAATAAAACTTCCACTAATCCCAGGTAAAATCATGGCGCAGATGGCAATAGCACCAGCGACAAAGGTAAACCATTGGGCATCAGTGGTGTTCATTGGAGGTAAATTCGTCACCAGCCAGGCAAAAACTGTTCCCGAGACAAGGGCTAAAACTACCCCTCCGGTCCAACGTTTGATATTTTTCAAAATTAAAAAAGCACTGACCAAAATCAAGCCACAGAAAAAGGACCAGAGCGGTATGGGATACTCCTCCATTAGAAGGGTAATCACCCGAGAAAGAGCAAAAATGCTCGTTAAAATTCCTAGCAATAAACTAAGTAAAAAATTGCCTTGCACACGGGCATAAAATTCCTTGATTCGGAAAGCTTTCAACAAAAGCAAATTTTCCATGTTGAAGGAATTGATGCTATCGAGCAGCTGCTGATAAATTCCTGCGATAAGGGCAATTGATCCTCCAGAAACGCCGGGGACAATATCTGCTGCGCCCATTGCCATACCTTTGAGGTAATTTAGTCCGTATTTTTTTAGGGAATTCATTTTCAAAAAGAAAGGCTGATCGAAGAAATGATCAGCCTATATTAAAGTGGAATTAAAGTTTGATTTCACCAAGAAAATGGTCAAAAGTATCTCCACGAAGCCCTAATCGGATAGTTTCCAATGGAATTACTTCAGCAGGACTGATATTTCCAAGATTGACATTGGCTCCAAGTAGTTTGATAAACCATACTTGCTGTGATTTTTGAGGAGCCTCCCAAATGATTTTATCTTCAGGCACTTGCGTCAAAATCTCCTCCACCAACCCTTGTCGTACTTCTCCTGAATCTCTAAATAACCCTACATTCCCTCCTTCACGAGCCTCTCCAATTACCTTCCATGCTCCAGCTCCCAATTCAGTCTGCATCTGTTCAATCCACTTGTAAGGAGGTATGATTTTGGCTGCATCCTTGGATCCAACTTCAGAAAGCACAGTCACCTGTTTGGAAAGCTCATGAATGTAAGTACATTTTTTATCGTGATTGAGAGAGATTGAGCCGTCAGAAACTTCGGCATATTCCAATCCAAAGGTGTCTAAAACTTTTCTATAATCATCAAATTGACCGCGAACAATAAAGGCTTCAAACAAAGTACCCCCAAAATAAACTGGGATGCCTGCAGCTTTATATACTGCGATTTTTTCTTTCAATCGGTTGGTCACATAGGAAGTTGCCCACCCAAACTTTACAATATCCACGTAATCCGCACAACTATCCACAAAGTCTTCCGTTTCGCGTAAGCTAAGTCCTTTGTCCATCGCCATGGTAAATCCCGTGTTACGAGGCTTCGCAGTCCGTACAGGGAGATTCTTCAGCACGTAATTCATTCGCTAAGTATTATGGTGTTGAGCGGGGATTTTCATCCCTAAACTGGGCAATGATCTTGTACACGGCCTTTTGCTTTTGCAATTCGGGCATCAATTCATACAGGAGGACATGCCTATCAAAGTCCAAAGTTAATGCATTTTCCAAATATGTGAAGCCTTCCTTGTATTTACCCATTTTGATCAAATAGACAACGAGTCGGTAATACAACTCCGCTTCCTCGGGCAATTCTTCGATTCCTTCACGGATGACATCTATGGATTCCTCAAATCTATTCTGCTCAAAATAAATTATAGATAAGTTCACATAGGCCTCCATGATTCCTGGCTCCAAGTTAATGGCCTCTTCGTAGGCATCGGAACTAGCTTGCATATTGCCGAGATTAAACTCTGCATCTGCCAAACCTACCCAGTAGGTTGCATTGTCTTTGTTGAGATGTATGGCTTTTTTAAAGTAATGAATCGCTTCAAAAAATTTTTCTTTTTTAAGCATACACATCCCCAATCCAAACCAAGCATCGTCGTACTCTTCATCCAACTTGGCAGACTTTTTAAAATAGGTAAAGGCCTCGTCGATTTTTCCCAATTTTTCGTAGGCAGCACCCATGTAGCAACAGTTTTCTGCATTGGCACCTTCACAATTAATCGTATTTTGATACGCTTCCAAAGCCCCTTTAAAATCCTGGGTATTCATCAAGGAATTCCCCATGTTGAAGTGGGCCGAAGCAAATGCATCGTCGATAATTAAGGCGTATTCATACGCTTTTATAGCCTCTTCAAATCTTCCGAGACGATTGTATACCACCCCAAGATTGTACCAGGCCCCTGCAGAATAGGGGTCTTGGTCGATAAACTCTTGGTAAAAATCCAAAATCTCATCAAACGACCCTTCCTCTTCGGTAATCATTGCCAACTGAAACAAGGCATCCTCGTGGTTAATTCGATTTTTTACTGCTTCTTTGAAATAATGACTAGCCTTCGAATTATCTCCTTTGGCACGAAACAAATTTCCCAACGAATAATACACCTCAGCCTTGTCCTCTGCCATTGGGAGGTAATTTTCTAGCAAGTCAATGCCTTCTTGAAAATTGCCTGCCAAAATCTGTGCATTGGCTAAAGCCAACACAATGTCTTCGTTGTTGGGAGAAAGGTTGTTGAGCTGCTCCAAAATCTCCAATCCCTCATCCAATTCGTCGTTGAAAATAAGGCACTGTGCTTTTTGGAGGCGGATTTCGACAGAAAAGGGAAATTTTTCTAGGGCATATTCTGATGCACGGAGCGCCTTTAAAAATTTTTGCTGATCAAAGTAAAATCGGATAATATCCTCCAATTCTTCTTCTTCGAAATACAGGTCCATGTTGGACTTCAGGGAATTTTCAAAACGCTCAACAAGCTTTTTGTCTTCTTCCCAGTCGTGGTCGTGATCTCCAGTCATTCGGTAGTGCTATGATTTTTTTAAGATACCAAAATTTTGGTTTTCCTAAAATCCTAATATGATTTTTTCCTGATTTTATCGTACTCCGAATATTTTATTTTTTTCATTACTTCTTCCAACGCTTGCGATAGAAAATATGTTTATCCGGGAGTATTTGCCCAGCTTAAGGTTTCTTGCAAGTCCCGGTAGCTAAACTGTAGGTACGCTTCTACCTTTTGATTTCGATACCGCGTTTTTTGCTGCGCATTTCTAGCCATTGCAGCAGACATTGGCAATTTCTTTCCAAAGAGCAGGAAAAACATTTTAAGCAAGGGAAAGCCCCAAGTAATCCCCCAATTGGGGACTACCCTTGTGGGCGCTATCCCGCCAAATACCTGTGTAGCCTTCTGAAAAAACACCTGGTAAGGAATACTTTCCTTGGTCAAAATAAAACGCTCTCCCCAAGCTTGGTTAGCTACCAAATCCCGTGTGATTGCTGCAGCATCGCGTGCATCTATGTAATTGAGGTTTCCAGCAGGAAAAAATGGAAGGCCTTTACGGATTGCCTGGTAGAGTATACCAGAGCTTCGAGTGTAGGAAATCTTCCCTAAAAGTACTGCGGGATTCACCACCAACACTTGCAAGCCCTCTTGTTCGCCTCTCCAAACTTCCAATTCTGCCTTGTATTTTGAAATGGCATAGGAGGTTTGATCGGGAGAATCCACCCATGTGGATTGCTCGTCGTAATCTTCCTGGTCTGGAATCTGTCCCAAAGCTGCAACGGAACTTACGTAAACTAGTTTGGGCACCTCTGCCGCCAATAAGGCATTGACTACATGGATTGTCCCTTCATGGTTCACTTTATAAACTTCTTTGTCGTCCTGTGGCAAGAAGGATACTTTTCCTGCAGCATGAATCACCAAATCCATTCCAGCTACTGCATCTAAAAGGGAACTAAAATCTAAAATATCCCCTTCATGCCATTGAATAGACAGTCCAGCCAATTCAGGATCTGTGAAGGAAGAATTGGAGCGTCTCAGGCCATGAATAGTTCCTAGTGAGCAAAAGGCCTTCGCAAGTTCCCTCCCAAATAATCCAGTTACTCCGGTGATTAAAATATTCATAGTTGATTTTTGTAGGGCTTTCTTTCCCTTATCCAATTACAATCCCCCTTGAGTTGCAGCTACAAACTCCGAAAGACTGGATAAATGCATATCTTTTTCGGATACAATCGGTTCGGCTACCCCCCAGTCAATGCCTAAGGCAGGATCGGACCAAAGTACTCCCCCCTCGGAAGCTTTGTGGTAGTAGTTGGAGCACTTGTAAACAAATACTGCATCTTCCAAAACCGAAAAACCATGGCCAAAGCCAGCAGGAAGGTAAAGGAGATTATTTTTCTCTGTATCCAAAATCGTGGAATACACCTGCCCAAAAGTTACAGAGCCCTTTCTCAAATCCACAGCGACATCAAGTACTTTTCCAGAAATGACCCGGACCAACTTGGCTTGCGCATGTTCGCCGCGTTGAAAATGAATTCCACGAACCGTCCCCTTCTGTGAAAAAGATTGGTTGTCTTGCACCCAAGATTCCTGAACCCCAACCTGCTCCAACCAATCTCCCCGGAAGGATTCAAAAAAATACCCCCTGCTGTCTGGGAAAACGCGGGGAAAAATCTCAAAGACACCTGGGAGGGAAGTTTGCCTAATTTCTGCCATTGGGGCGATTTATTTTACTTTCGACAGCAAAATAACCATACCCAAAGTGAGTATCCTAATCTAATCTAAGGAATTATGCTCAAATTTGAGGAAGCAATGACCAAGTCAAGGGGAAAAGCATCTCTTCCAAAGACATTGCAGACGAGATCTATCCATAGCCAATACATGAGTAAATTTTCACGAAAACTCCAAAAACTACACGATACCGCTCCTCGACAGGAAACTGCCGTCTTAGTCAGCTTAGTGCGCCAATATCAACCGGAAAAGGAAGTGGAGGAGCATCTGGATGAATTGGCCTTCCTGACAGAGACGCTCGGTGCGAAAACAGTGTACCGTTTTAAACAAAAAATGGACAAGCCCGACATCCGCACCTTTGTGGGCAAAGGTAAATTGGAGGAGATACAAACCTATGTGGAGCATTTTGCAGTAGACATGGTCATCTTTGACGACGACTTGAGTCCCTCCCAAATGCGTAATTTGGAAAATGAGCTAAAAATAAAAATCTACGACCGCTCCCTACTTATTCTAGATATCTTTTTGAAGCGCGCACAGTCAGCACAGGCAAAAACCCAAGTAGAACTGGCACGTTTTCAATACCTATTGCCCCGATTGACCAACATGTGGACCCACTTGGAGCGACAGCGCGGAGGGACTGGTACACGAGGGGGATCTGGTGAAAAGGAGATTGAAACAGATAAGCGAGACATTCGTGCTAAAATATCCTTGCTCAAAGAAAAACTTCAAGAAATAGAAAAGCAGGGGATTACGCAACGAAAAGGCAGAAAAGGAATTGTACGCGTAGCGCTAGTGGGCTACACCAATGTGGGAAAATCCACCTTGATGAATTTGATTACGAAAACTGATATTCTAGCTGAGAACAAACTCTTTGCTACGGTGGATGCTACTGTACGGAAAATGGTTTTGGAAAATATTCCTTTTTTGCTTTCCGACACGGTAGGTTTTATCCGCAAATTGCCCACTCACCTGATTGAATCTTTTAAATCCACCCTCGATGAAATTCGAGAGGCAGACCTCTTGGTACATGTGGTTGACTTATCGCACCATGCTTTTGAGGACCATATTGAAGTCGTCACCCAAACACTTCAAGAAATTAAGGCAGGAGATAAGCCCGTCTTACTTGTTTTTAATAAGGTAGATCTAGTCCAGCAAATGCCCTCCCAAGAGGAATTGTTGCTCATCTCTGAGCACGAACTACAAGAAGCCCGCTTCCTCGATTTCAAGGCACTCTCCGAAGCTTTTGAGAAGAAAAATGGCATCAGCCCTGTTTTTATGGCAGCATCTCTAGGCGACAATGTGGAAGGCTTACGCGAAGCTTTGGTGCAAGAGGTGAAGAAACAACACCGCAAACTGTACCCACACTACTTGGAAGATCAAGTGGTAGACTGGGGAGAAAACTGGGAAGAACAGCAGTAACCTTTTCCTAAATAGGCTACAATCAAGCACCTGGAAGGGAAATTCCTTTCACCCGTCGGTACAGATTCAGGGCGTACTTGTCGGTCATCCCTGAGATAAAATCAATCAATGCCCGAAGTAGGGGATAGGCATTTGATTCGATTCCAAAACCTTTGAGTGGAAAATCCTCAGGAAGAAGCCTAAGCAAACTTTTGTCCTGTCCTGAAACGCGCTCCGGTGTATAGCAATGATGGTATAAGGCCTGGCTAAATACTTCTAGTAAACCGTTTAGCACTTGGAATCCCACTGCTTCTTTTTCTAAAACGACTTGAGAACGGTAAATCTGCTGCACAGACCGTTGAGAGATCTCTGCCAAAGCTTTGGCAGAGGGAATAATGTCTGTAAGCGCCTTGTCAAAATTGCCCTTTCGCATGCTCTCCTCGTAGGTAGTGAAGGCCTCCACCGTTTCTCGAATTAACTGTCCAATGGCTAAGGCTCGGAGGGCTCCCAAATTTTGTGATTGGGTTCGCCCCTTTAGTTTCTCTGGATCAAACTTCTCTCCCAAAATAGGTTTCAACAAGGAAAGTGTATCCTTAAACGTGACTAGATCCAGGGTACAACCATCTTCTAAGTCAATAATGCTGTAACAGATGTCATCGGCCGCCTCCACCAAAAAGGCGAGGGGATGGCGAGCCCAGCAATCATTCCCTACTTTTTCCAAGCCCAGTTCCTGAGCCATCTTTTCAAAATCCTGATGTTGGTTGATAAAAAAGCCATATTTTTTTTGACTCTTTCTAGCCAAATCTCGCTGTACAATCAAACTGGGACGGGGATACTTGGTAAATGCCGCTAGGGTGGCGTACGTTAATTTCAACCCATTTTGTTTGGACACCAACATCCGGAATCCCTGTGCATTACCTTCAAAGTTGATCAGGTCAGTCCACTGATCCTCACGAACATGCTGCTTCCAACTAGTGCCATAGGGATGAAGCCTAAAAAAATCAGAAATTGCCTCTTCCCCTGCATGGCCAAAAGGAGGATTGCCAATGTCATGGGTGAGCGCTGCTGCTGCCACAATCGAACCAATTCCTGCTGCAGTGATTCCTTTGGAACTAAGCTTGGGGTATTTTTCAAGTATTTTTTCCCCTGCGGCTTTTCCTAGTGAGCGACCGACTGAGGATACTTCGAGACTGTGTGTCAAGCGGGTGTGCACAAATGCCTGCTCGGGCAGGGGGAAAACTTGGGTTTTATCTTGAAGATTTCGAAAGGGGGCAGAGAAAATAATGCGGTCGTAATCCACTTCAAATTCAGAACGTGCCGTGTCCGTGTTTGTTCCTTTTGCCTGTTCTCCAAAACGCCCAAAGGCGAGTAACTTTTCCCAATTCATCATATACAAAAGTACATCGAGTGCTAGAAAGTTCAGGTGTTTAAAGCAAAGAATCCTTTTGAATGAAGTAGAATTTTATCCTTGATCCAGGCAAACTGGGTCAAAGCAAGGACTTACTTGCTGAGAATGACAAGAATTGAACTAAATTTGGACCCATGAATCCCTCCTTTTTCATGCAACGTGCACTTGACCTCGCCGAACGAGGAAAAGGGTCCGTACGCCCTAACCCTTTGGTGGGATGCGTACTTGTGCAAGAGGGAAAAATAATCGGGGAAGGATACCATGCCCAGTATGGGGGGCCTCATGCAGAAGTCCATGCGATTGCCTCGGTCAACGACCCCAAATTACTCGAAGAAGCTACGGCTTATGTCAGCTTAGAACCTTGCTCCCACTGGGGAAAAACTCCTCCTTGTGCCAATTTATTAATCGAAAAAGGAATCAAATCAGTAGTAGTGGCCACCTTAGATCCTAACCCGCTTGTGGCAGGAAAGGGAATACAGTTGCTTGAAGAAGCTGGAATATCTGTACAAGTGGGACTTTTAGAGCAGGAGGCAAGGTGGCAGAACCGTCGGTTTTTTTGCCAGCAAGAACGGCATCGCCCTTACTTGATCCTCAAGTGGGCCCAAACTCAGGATGGGTTTATTGCCAAAGAAAATTTTGACTCCAAATGGATCAGTTGCTCCCAAAGCAGGCAGCTCGTCCACCTTTGGCGGGCAGAGGAGCAAGCTGTCCTGGTGGGTAAAAATACCGCCCTCTACGACAATCCCCGATTGAATGTACGGGACTGGAGCGGAACGGACCCTATTCGGGTAGTGCTGGATTCCCAATTGGAACTTACCGCCAATCTGAACCTATTTGACCAGCAGATACCCACGCTTTGTTACAATACCCTAAAAAACGAATCCCTTCCCAACTTGGAATGGATCAAATTATCGGAAGGAAATTTTCTTGAAGGCCTTTTGGCCGATCTGCATGGCCGTCAAATTCAAAGTGTCCTGATTGAGGGGGGAAGTCAAACTATCAATCAGTTTTTGGAAATGGGGCTTTGGGACGAAGCCCGGGTATTTACAGCTCCCATAGAATTTGAACGCGGTATTGCTGCACCCCAACTTACACAAACTCCTTCCGAATCGCATGCAATTGGAGAGGATCAACTAGAAATTTATTACCATGGCTGATAACCTATTCCTTCCTCAAGGAGGAAGTAAAGAAGAAATTTACCAGGCACTACTCCCTCAAATAGAGGCCCTGATAGTAGGAGAAAGGGATTTGGTAGCCAACCTGGCCAATATCGCCGCTGCCCTTCGGGAAGCTTTTGGCTTTTTTTGGGTGGGATTTTATGTGGTGCAAGGACAGGAATTGGTACTCGGCCCCTTTCAAGGTCCCATCGCATGTACCAGAATTGCCTTCGGACGGGGAGTCTGCGGAACGGCTTGGAAGGAAAAGAAAACACAATTAGTCCCTGATGTGGAAGCTTTTCCGGGTCACATCGCCTGCAGTTCCGCTTCCAAATCTGAAATCGTCGTCCCTGTATTTCAGAACGGAGAAGTATTTCTAGTCCTGGATGTGGATAGCAATAGGCTGGATGATTTTGATGCAGTAGACCAATGCTATTTAGAGGACTTGATGGGGATTCTTGAAAAATCTAGCACTACTTAAGCACCTCACCCACAAAGTTTTGAATCACGGCCAAGGTCTTTTCTTTTTCCTCCACCATCCCCAAATGGCCCACTCCTTCGAGTTCGACATAGTGGGTGTAAGCTCCCTGTTGTGCACGGCTGGATTCAATTTTAACTGCCCCATCTAGGGTCCCCGCAAGTAGTAATTTTAGTCCTTGATACTGATAAAGTACTTCCATCCGATTTTTGCGGTCACGCATCGCTAATGTATAGTCAAGTAAGCCCTCAAGACTAGCACGTTTCCCATCTTCCATAGCTACTTCCATGGCTTCGGCCAGCTCAATTCGGCGGTGTTCAGGGAATAGCTGAGGCACAAAGGAGGTGACGAATTTGGCTGCGCCGTGCTTTTTCAAAAATGTAAGAGTGCGGTTGCGCATTTTTTTCTTATCCTCGTCGTCGCCATACGCAGTAGAATGGAGCAGACCGATTGCTTTGATCTGTTCCCCCATGCGGTCAAGTAGTTCCAAGGCCACATAGCCCCCCATAGAATGGCCCAGTACAATGGGGTTTTTGATTTGCAAGGCTTCTATCCAGTCTTCCAACTGCTCAGCCACTTCTTCGATACTTTGTATGGATTGACTTAGGGGAGAATTTCCAAAGCCTGGAAAATCAGGGCAAATAACCCGGTACTGAGAGGATAAGGAATCAGCAAGATGCCTCCACATTTCTCCAGATTCGCAAAACCCATGAAGGAAGAGCAGTGGATGACCTTGACCTTTTTCAAAAAAATGCAGCATGGAAGTGCTGATTTTAGGCGAATTGTTCTTGCTCGGTCAATGCCTTTACTGCATTGGCAATACCCTGAGGGTCGAAGCCACAGTCGCGATGCAATTCCAATTGCTCGCCATGTTCGATCACGTCATCCGGAATCCCCAAACGCTTTACTTGAGCTTGGTAGCCTTGGTCAACCATCCATTCTAGGACCGCAGAACCAAATCCACCCATCAAGCATCCGTCTTCTACAGTAATTACCTTTTTGAAGGTGCTGAAGATCTCATGCAATAGCTGCGCATCCAAAGGCTTCACAAAGCGCATGTCGTAATGTGCAGGGTTCAACCCTTCTTTAGAAAGGGATCTACAGGCCTCTACGGCATAGTTACCGATGTGTCCTAGGGTCAAGATAGCTACTTCTTCCCCAGGCTTGATGCATCTGCCTTGACCTACCGGAATGGCTTGCAAAGGGGTTTTCCAGTTGGGCATTACCCCGTTGCCTCTTGGGTAACGAATAGAAAATGGCCCCCCATACATCGACCCTGTGTACATCAAATTTCGTAATTCTTCCTCATTCATGGGTGCGGCCACCACCAAATTGGGCACGCATCGGAAAAATGCAATGTCATATGCCCCATGGTGGGTAGGCCCATCTGCTCCTGCAAAGCCTGCACGATCCAAACAAAATACGACGGGCAAATTTTGTAGACATACATCGTGGATCACCTGATCGTAGGCACGTTGCATAAAGGAAGAGTATATGTTGCAAAAAGGAACCAGTCCTTGAGTTGCCATTCCAGCAGAAAAAGTAACTGCATGCTGCTCGGCAATGCCCACATCAAAAGCACGATCTGGCATGGCTGCCATCATCAAATTCATGGAAGAGCCCGAGGGCATGGCGGGAGTTACCCCCATGATGCGTGCATCTTTTTCAGCAAGTTCGATTAAGGTATGTCCAAAAACATCTTGGTATTTGGGTGCTTGAGGAGTACTTGGTGTTTTTTTATAGATCTCGCCTGTTACCTTGTCAAAGGTACCAGGAGCATGCCAAGTAGTCTTATTTCCCTTTTCAGCAGGGCCATATCCCTTTCCTTTTACTGTAATGCAATGAAGGATCTTAGGTCCTGGAATATCCTTAAGGTCTCTAAGAATCTCCACGAGGTGATCCACGTCATGGCCGTCTACCGGACCAAAATAGCGAAGGTTGAGCGATTCAAAGAGATTACTTTGTTTGAGTACTGCTGACTTGATTGCCCCTTCTACTTTGGAGATAATTTCTTGTGCGCTACTTCCAAACTTACTGAGTTTGCCGAGTACGTTCCATACTTCGTCTTTTACCTTATTGTAGGTATGTGAGGTAGTAATATCCGTCAGGTAATCTTTCAATGCGCCGACATTGGGATCAATAGACATGCAGTTGTCATTGAGGATAATGAGCAAGTTGGTGCCGCTTACTCCTGCATGGTTTAAAGCCTCAAATGCCATTCCTCCTGTCAAGGAACCATCACCAATTACTGCGACATGTTGCAGCGGAGCCCCTTTGTATTTGGAAGCCATCGCCATGCCCAAGGCAGCAGAAATGGACGTGCTCGAGTGACCTACCCCAAAAGTATCGTATTCACTTTCCTTGCGTTTTGGGAAACCTGACATGCCTCCATAAATACGATTGGTATGAAATACATCCCGTCTCCCAGTTATTATTTTATGTCCATAAGCTTGGTGGCCTACATCCCAGACCAGTTGATCCTGAGGTGTATTGAGCACGTAATGAAGTGCTACCGTGAGTTCTACCACGCCCAAGCTTGCTCCAAAATGACCTCCATAGACAGACACATTATCAATAATAAATTGACGGAGTTCTTGGCATACTTGAACTAAAGTATCCTTTGAAAAATTCTTCAAATCAGCTGGGCTGTTGATTTGAGCTAGTAAAGGTCCGGGTAGGATTTGCATTGGCAAGGGGCGATTGACAAAAAAGAATAACTTTTACGGGGTCTGTTTGTTTGAAAAATACCTCACATTTGAAGTGACTCTTTCTAATTTCTGGACCATAGAATTCTTGAATTGAATATCTTTGGCTAGGAATATGCAAAATTAATCCAATAAATTAAATATCCGGTGAGTTTCGAAATCAAATTACCCCTGTTCGAAGGTCCTTTTGACCTCATGCTCTTTTTTATCGAGCGGGACGAATTGGATATTTATGACATTCCTATATTCAAGATTACAACTGATTTCTTGGAGTATATCCAACAGTTAGAAACTTTAGAGATGGAGGTAGCCAGTGAATTCATCCTATTTGCAGCTACTTTAATGAAGATTAAATCAAGGATGTTATTACCAAGGCCTGAGCTAAACGAGCAGGGCGAAGTCGTGGATCCCCGGGAGGAATTGGTACGAAACCTACTTGAATACAAAAAATACAAATCCGTTGTAGAAGAACTTTCCCTGCTGGAGCAAAATCGCTTAGCAAAGGAAAAGCGTGGAAACCTCGTCAAAGAACTACAAGGGCTTAGTAAGTTGGAAGATGTAGAAGGAGAATTACAGCACCTAGACTTGTATAAATTACTTCATGTATTCCAAAAATGCATGACACGCATGGCCACCAGAGTGGATGTGCCAACGCATACGGTGATCCAGTATCCCTACACCATCGAACAACAAAAAGAATTTGTGCTTGAAAAAATAAGTTCCAAGAGGCAGGTTCCATTTACTGAGCTGATTGAATACAAACCAGAAAAGATTTTTGTGATTTATACATTTCTAGCCATTCTAGAATTGCTCCAACTTGCCAAGCTTACCCTTGTTTTGGGAGAAGGATACAATAATTTTTGGGTGGAGAAAATTGAACCTGTCGCTACCCAAGCATGAAGCTAGACAATAAAAAGATTTTCGAAACACTCAATCCAAATCGAGTTTGGCTGCCTGTATTAATTGGTCTTGCCATCGTATTTACGATGTTTTATTTAGATCCCAATTTGACTTCCAACAACCTAAAAGTGGTAGTGGATGCTTCCCCAATTTTTATTTTTTTATCCTTTATTGTTATCTTTTTTCGGGACTTTGGTTATGTCTACCGAATTCGTGAAATCACCGATAGACACCTTACTTGGACCCGAGCGATTTATGTCATTATTCTGTGGGAATTTGCTTCAGCAGTTACACCATCTGTAGTAGGGGGCACGGCAGTTGCTATTTTTATCCTCAATAAAGAGGGAATAAAAATGGGCAAAGCCATCGCCTTTGTCATGGTAACTGCTATTTTGGACAACCTATTTTTTGTGATTGGGGCTCCAATCATTCTCTTTTTTGCCAAAGGAAATATTTTTCCTGAAAGCAAGCTCTTGGAATCACAGCTGGGCAACAGCCTCCAGGCCATATTTTGGATTAGCTATGCCCTCTACGCGTCGTATAGTTTGGTAATGGCAGCAGCGCTATTTTATAGACCTAGGGTCTTCAAATGGGTTTTAATCAAATTTTTTTCAATCAAATTTCTTAGTAAATGGAAGCACGATGCCCAAGAATATGGGGATCAAATTATTGAGGCCTCCAAGCAATTAACTGGAAAAAACTATCAGTATTGGCTTCCAATCATCGGGGCAACCCTCTTTGTTTGGTCTTCTAGATATTTGATGCTCAATGCGCTGATCTCTGCCTTTGTACCCCTAGATTTTATTGAACACATTGTTGTTTTTGCAAGGCAAGTAATCATGTGGATAGTCATGATGATTTCCCCTACCCCAGGAAGTAGTGGTACAGCCGAATTTTTTTATGGCCAATTTTTCCAACAATTTCTGGGCAAATACACCTTTGTTACCAGCATCGTTTGGAGACTATTCTCCTACTACCCCTACTTGATATTAGGAGCAATTTTTCTGCCTCGCTGGATTCGTCAAGTATTTTTCAAAAAGAAAAAGGAGGAAAATTAAATGTTGATTTCTTTTACCCCATCTCTTTTGGAAAAAATTACTGCAGGAAATGGCCAAGGAAAGGCTCAAAGTCAGCCTATTTCGCAGATTAGTATAGATTCTAGACAAATTCTCCATCCCCAACAAACTTTGTTTGTAGCCTTGAAAGGGGCAAAGGCAGATGGAATTTCTTTTGTATCCGAACTCTTAGACTTGGGAGTCAGCTATTTTTTGGTGGACCAAAAAGTAAATCTTACTTCATCTTGGCTAGAAAGAGGGTATTTTATCCAGGTGAAGGATACGCGAACTGCACTCCAATCCTTAGCCACCTACCAACGGGTTCAATTCACAAACCCTGTAGTAGGAATCACTGGAAGCAATGGCAAAACCATCGTAAAAGAATGGCTTGGTCAGGTGCTCAGCCAACAGTTTGCCGTGGCCAAAAGCCCAAAAAGTTACAATTCCCAGGTGGGTGTGCCCCTATCGATCTTCGGGATTCAATCCTACCATCAAGTAGCCCTTTTGGAGGCTGGGGTTTCCAAAACAGGCGACATGGATTCTTTGGCGAAAATGATCCAACCTGGGTTGGGAATTTTTACCAACATTGGGTCTGCACATGAGGAAGGATTTCCGGGTATAAAAGAAAAGATTGCAGAAAAACTCAAGCTCTTTGCAGGTGTAAACTTCCTTTTGTATTGCAAGGATCATGACCTGCTCGCACAAGAACTTGAGCAACAACTCCCTGCTGAAAAACGTATTTCCTGGTCCAAAAAATCCGGGGCAGATTACTTGGTTTCTTGGAAAAATAAGGAAACCCATTCTCGAATTGTGGGGATGAAAAGTGATGGACAAACCTTTACCTTTCAGGTACCTTTTACCGATCAAGCTTCTTTAGAAAACGTCACCCACGTAATCCTTGCTTCGCTGAGCTTGGGTCAAGAAGTCAGAAGTATACAAGAAGGACTGAGTCATCTAAAGCCCGTAGATATGCGGCTTACGCTCAAGCCAGGTCTCAACGAGTCACTTCTGATCGATGACACCTACAACAACGACCTGGCTGGACTCAAAGTGGCACTTGAATTTTTGAGTCAACAGCGCCCCAAACGCTCTAAAATCCTAATTATTTCAGACCTCCTCCAACAAGGCCTCCCCGAAAAAGTATACAAAGAAGTTGCCGATTTGATTCAATCCTATGGGATTGATCAGGTAATCGGAGTAGGAACCCAGATTCAGCATCTGGAAACCTTTTTAGGAAAAGGGGTCCGCACATTTTCCAACACCGAGCAACTCTTGTTGGAGCTTCTGCCAGAGCAATTCCAAAACGATCTCATTCTCATTACTGGGGCGCGAGAATATGCATTTGAACGAGTGGTCAATCGACTTCAACAGCGCATCCATGGCACCACCTTGGAAATCAACTTGAATGCGCTGACCCATAATTTTAACTTTTACAAACGACAACTCTCGCCAAGCACGCAGGTCATGGTAATGGTCAAGGCCTTTGCCTATGGAGGAGGTGCAGCAGAAATCGCGAATCACCTGCAGACCCTGGGAGCCGATTACCTAGCAGTAGCCTATACTGATGAAGGGGTGAGTCTACGCAAACAGGGAATTCACCTCCCCATTATGGTCCTCAATCCCGTGGAAGAATCCTTCGATTTGCTTTCCCAATACCAGCTTGAACCCGTGGTGTTTAGCCCCGAATTTTTCAGAAATCTGGGGGCTTTTGCACAGCATCAATCCCTGCAATTATCCATCCATTTGGATCTGGACACCGGGATGAATCGCCTGGGCTTTGAGCAGGCGCAGCTAGAGGAACTAATGGGCTTGATCCAGCAGTATCCTCAACTACATTTGGCGAGTGTGTACACCCACTTGGTAGGAGCAGACGAAGATGCACATCATGATTTTTCGTTGCATCAGCTGCAGCAATTTCAAGAAATGAGCGAAATTATCTGTTCTATTCTTTCCTACAAACCCCTGCGTCATGCACTCAACTCAGCGGGAATTGTGCGGTATCCAGACTTTCAGTTGGACATGGTACGCCTAGGTATCGGACTGTATGGGGTAGAAGTGACAGGCAAGCACGAACGCTCTTTGAAGGCGGTTAGTACCTTAAAAACTACCATTTCCCAAGTCAAAACCCTCGTTGCTGGAGCTACGGTAGGTTATTCCAGAAAGGGCAGTTTGCCTGAAGGGGGGCGAATCGCTACTTTGGCCCTCGGCTATGCAGATGGATACGACCGTAGATTTTCCCAAGGAAAGGGCTATGTACTAATTGATGGCAAAAAGGCCCCTGTCATCGGCAATGTCTGTATGGATATGGTGATGGTGGATGTGAGCACTATCCCAGGAGTCAAAGCAGGGGACGAAGCCATCGTATATGGGGAGGAAATTTCGCTGAAGGAACTTGCCGACCAAATTGGAACCATCCCATACGAGCTGCTCACCAATATCAGTGGGCGCGTCAAGCGCGTGTATTACTTGGATTGAAGGTTGGAGCAGATTTAGGGCAATGACCTCTTCCAACCCAGGTCTTGTGAAGCGTAAATGCTTCCCTTTCCACTACATAAAAAAGCAAGCAAACAGGCGATCCCCAAGTAAATTCCTGCTTCCAGGCCGAACAATTCCATTCCCATCAGGGTACAGGCCAAAGGGGTATTCGTAGCTCCCGCAAATACTCCCACAAATCCACAACCTGTCAAAAGGGCTAATGGAAGAGGGATATAGGAAGCTAGTGCGTTGCCTAGCGTGGCCCCTGTAAAGAAAAGTGGGGTGACCTCTCCACCTTTAAACCCAGAGCCGAGTGTCAAAGCTGTTAAGCCTGTTTTCGCCAGAAAATCATACCAGGGCAACGGAGTCTCAAAAGCCTGGACTATCCGCGGAACACCCAAGCCTATGTAGGTGTACGTGCCCGTGAGGTATACGATCCCTGCAACTAGCAGTCCGCCTACGAAAGGTCGAAGTGGGGGATAGGCAATGCTGCTGAAGAGCCAGTTTACCCCATGACCTGCCTCCACAAATAGTCGAGCAGCCAAGCCAAAGGCTATCCCTGCGGGAATCATCCAGGCCAAGTTGACTAGGGTAGGAGGAGAGACCTCAGGAATGACATAAGCCATATGACCTATGCCCCAGACCCAGTCGCAAACCCAATAAGCCGTAAACGCAGACCAAAAAGCTGGAAAAATGGAGTCGGGGTCTATCTTTCGACGAAACAACCATTCTAGTGAAAATACCGCCCCTGCCAAGGGTGTACCAAACACCGAGGCAAATCCCCCTGCTACTCCGCAAATCAACAGGGTCCTGCCGGTATTCTTATCTAGGGACCATCGCTTGCCTACCTGGGCAGCTAAGGAAGCTCCCATTTGTACTGCTGTACCTTCCCTTCCTGCGGAGCCCCCAAAAAGGTGGGTGATTAAGGTACCGATTAAGACAAAGGGGGCCAACCGCCAGGACAGGGTCGGCTGTGGAGTATAGATCCCGGTTAAGATTAAATTATTTCCTTTTTCAAGACCAAACCCGTACCAGTGGTAGCAGTAGCCAATTACAAATCCTCCTAGGGGTAAGCACCCTAAAAGCCATAGATGGGCATCTCGAACCCCGCCCACCCAATCCAGGGAAAGCAAAAAAATGGCAGAAGCGGAACCTGACAAGATTCCTATTCCAGCACCAATGGCTATCCAAAAAAGAAGGTATTTCATCAAGATATTCGGGGATTGAGGGACCTTTCGGTACAAAGAAAGGGGGATTTAGGAGATTTCAAGGGACAAGAAACGCATTTTTCTAGCCGCGCATCATCAATTTAGGACTTATGTGCCTCAAGTAGCAACCAATTGCCAAGTAAATGAGTTATCCACAAAATACGCGTTCATGAAAAAAATTCTAATCACTGGAGGCTCAGGATTAGTCGGAAAACAACTGACGGCTTTGCTGGAGCAAAAAGGGTACGAAGTAGCTTGGCTTAGTAGAAAACCACAGCAGCAGACCCATTTTCTCTGGGATGTAGCACGTCAGAAAATAGATCCAAAAGCCCTGGAATGGGCAGATGCAGTGGTACACTTGGCTGGGGAAGGGGTAGCAGAAATGCGCTGGACGGCAGCGCGAAAGCAGGCCATCCTTCGCTCACGGACAGAAAGCACGGCACTATTGCACCGTGCCATCCAGCAGGCAATGCATAAACCAAGTACCTTTATTTCTGCCTCAGCAGTGGGTTATTATGGATTTGATACCGGTGCAGCTCTTGTGGATGAGGGGAGTTCTTCAGGTACCGATTTTTTGGCAGAAGTGGTGCTGGCCTGGGAAAAAGAGGTCAAAAAGATTGAAGCCTTACTTCTGAGGTGTGTAATCCTCCGAATCGGTATCGTCTTGGATGGGCAGGGCGGGGCCTTAGCCGAAATACTCAAGCCCCCTGTAGCTGCCCCTTTGGGTTCTGGTGCGCAATGGATGAGTTGGATCCACGTGGAAGACTTGGTGCGCCTTTTTGTTTTTGCCCTAGAAAAAACCACACTTCAAGGAATTTATAATGCCGTAGGGCCACATCCTGTCACCAACCAGCAATTGACCAAGGAAGCTGCAGCGGCCAAGGGCAAGCCCTACTTGGGTCTGGGTGTACCTAGATTTATGCTGAAGTTAGTCTTGGGAGAAATGGCCTCCATGGTCTTAGGAGGCAATCGCGTGTCTAGCCAAAAAATTCAAAAGGCAGGCTTTGAATTTGAATTTCCAGCCTTGAAAGGGGCTTTAAAAGCCATTTTTTCAAGTTGAAATTACCAATTCGGCTTTTCATTGATTCGTGTTACTGGCGGTTTTTTTTAACCATCAGTCCTAAAATGTTTTTTTTAATCTCAAGAATAAGGACTTTAGGGAAAGATTTACACCTGAAGTATGAAAAATATCATCGTTGTGCTACTGCTAGCACTAATCAGTCAATTTGGCTTTGCTCAAGACCTAAGCTACTACCTGCCCAAAGGCTATACCTACAACCCAAAAGTTCCTACTCCCAAACAAGTATTGGGCTATGAAGTAGGCGAATGGCATGTGACCCACGACCAGCTGGTCATGTACATGAAGGCTGTGGCGGCGGCATCCGACCGTGTCCACTTTGAAGAGACAGGCAGGTCCTACGAAAAGCGTCCACAAACCCTATTGACCATCACTGCTCCTGCCAACTTGGCCAAACTCGAGCAGATCAAGGCAGAGCGCGCCAAACTTCGAGACCCTGCAGCCACGGTAAACATTGCGAACATGCCTGTAGTCCTTTTCATGGGTTACTCCGTTCATGGAAACGAACCAAGTGGAGCCAATGCAGCATTACTTGCAGCCTATCACTTTGCCGCAGCAAATGAAATCGAAGCAGACCTCAAGGACATGGTGCTCCTATTGGATCCGGCTATTAACCCGGATGGGCTCAACCGCTTTGCCTCCTGGGTCAACTCCCACAAGGCCTACGTCCTAAATGGAGATCCTGCGCAGCGTGAACTCAATGAGGCCTGGCCTCGAGGACGGACCAATCACTATTGGTTTGACCTCAACCGCGACTGGCTGCCTGTGCAGCATCCTGAATCTAGAAATCGTGTACGGGTGTTCCAAAGCTGGCTACCGAACGTGCACTTGGACTTCCACGAGATGGGCTCTAACAGCACCTTCTTTTTTCAGCCAGGAGTTCCTGCTCGTGTGCACCCATTGACTCCCAAGAAAAACTTTGAGCTCACTGAGAAAATTGGCACCTACCATGCTAAAGCTTTGGACCAAATAGGCTCCTTGTACTACAACCAGGAGAACTACGATGACTTCTATTACGGAAAGGGATCCACTTATCCAGACGTGCAGGGATCAATAGGCATCTTGTTTGAGCAGGCCAGCTCTAGAGGGCACCTTCAAGAAACCAGCAACGGCCTACTTAGTTTTCCATTCACCATCCGAAACCAATTTACTGCCAACCTCTCTTCCTACCAGGCGACCAAAGAAATGCGGGTGGAACTCAACCAATGGATGAAGGATTTCTACACGGACATCAAAAAAGAAACTGATGCCGACATCAACAAGGCTTACATTTTTGGTGCCGCAGAGGAAGATGCTCGCAGCTACCACTTGGCAGACTTGATTCTTCAGCACGACATCAAACTCTTTTCCCTCAAGGAAGATTTGGTCATCAACGGCAAACAGTTTAAAAAAGGAAACTCCTACATCGTCCCTGCAGACCAACCGCAATACCGCTTGATCAAGGCGATGTTTGAAACTCGAACCACCTTCCAAGACAGCTTGTTTTACGACATCTCCGCCTGGACCTACCCGATGGCTTTTGGAGTAGATTTTATGGCTTTAAATAGTAGAATCGTCAACCTGGCGAATGTCAGCCCTGTGGATAAGTCCAGTTTTACGCAAGCTCCCGGCAAGGTAATAGGCGCAGCAGGGGCCTACCAATATGCCATGGAATGGACCGATTACTATGCGCCAAAGGCGGCCTATCAGTTACTTAAGGCTGGATTTTTGGTTCGTGTAGCCACCAAAGAATTCTCTACTGCAGAAGGAAAAAACTTTGGCAGGGGAACAGTGCTGATTGATGAAGGAGAAAGCGGACTTGATCCTCAAGCCTTTTTCAAGAAACTGGAGGAAGTAGCTCGATTTGCACAGGTGGATATCCATGCATTGACGACAGGATACACTCAAGGTGCCAACCTGGGATCAACTTTTATCCTTCCCTTAAAGACACCAAGCATCGCCTTATTAGTAGATGGAGGTGTGGATAGCGGAGAAGCTGGGGAGATCTGGCACTTGCTAGACCAGCGCATGCAGATGCCAGTGACCCTATTGCCCTTAGGATCTGTAAGCAGTACCAATTTAGATCGCTACTCGGTTATCCTAATGACTGATGGCAACTACGGTCAATTAGGACAGTCGGGCGCATCAACCCTTAAAACATGGGTAAGCAAAGGCAATACCTTAGTAGCCAAAGGAGGCGCATTGCGCTGGTTGGCTCAAAATGAAATCGGAAATTTCACCTTCCGCAAGGTAGATAATACGGAGAAAGGGCTACAGAAAAACTATGCCGACTTTGATAATGCTACTGGAGCCAAGCAAACTTTTGGAGCCATCTTCAAATCGACCTTGGACACCAGCCATCCAATCGGGTTTGGGTACGTGAGCAAGGAGCTTTACACCTTTAGAAATGATAATTTTTTCCTAGAGCCTTCTACCAATCCCTACGCCAACCCACTGGTCTATACTAAAGATCCGTTGGCATCGGGCTACCTGCATCCAAGCAATCTGCCTGGAGTACAAGAGAGCGCCGTGATCCGTGTTGCTGGCCAAGGACGTGGTAGAATTGTGGGTTTTGCGGATAATCCCAATTTCCGTGCCTTCTGGTTTGGCACCAACAAGCTGTTTATGAACTCCATCTTCTTTGGTCAAATTATTGACGGAGGAACTGCTCGTTAAACTGCAAATCCCAGCTAAGTGCTGGGATTTTCTATTCTATTCCTGATCCTACTCTTAAAATTTATGAAAAAAATTAGTCTTTTCCTTTTCACTTTGCTGATAAGCGAAGGAGCTCTTTTTGCTCAAGAGATGAGTTTTGAGTCCTACAATCCTCCTTCCACGCTCAAGGTGCCTCAGCATCTTGTGACACGGTCGAAGTTTCCCTTTATCGATATCCACAGCCACCAAGGAGGCATCAACCAATCCAAGATTAACCAACTTCGTGGAGAAATGGATGAGTTGAACATGGGTATCATGATCAACCTGAGTGGCCGGGGCTTCGGCCAGGGCAATAGCAATGCACAGCAGGAATACATCAAGAGCATGATGCAAGAGTTTAAAGCCCATGCCCCTGGCAGGTTTATGGTATTTACTAACTTGAATTTTAACGGCTTTGGTACCCCAGAATGGACTGCATTGGCAGTAAAGGAGTTGGAAGAAGACGTGGCTGCAGGAGCAGTGGGATTGAAAATTTACAAGAGTTTGGGATTAAACACCAAGGATAACAGCGGAAAGCGAATTCCCGTGGACCATCCCGATTTGGATCCAGTTTGGGCCAAGGCTGGTGAATTGGGAATTCCTGTAATCATCCATTCGGCCGATCCGGCACCTTTTTGGCAGCCTATGGATGCCAACAATGAGCGCTGGCTGGAGCTAAAGCTCAATCCCAACCGCAAGCGCTCGGCTACTGATCCGGTACCTTTTGAGCAGATTATCGCAGAGCAGCATCATGTCTTTGCGAAGCACCCCAAAACCACTTTTATCAATGCACACATGGGTTGGATGGCCAATGACTTGGATGCTGCTGAGGCCCACTTGGATCGCTATCCCAATGTTAATTTTGGTATTGGCGCAGTAATCGCAGAGTTTGGAAGGCAGCCTCGACGGGCCAAGGAGTTTTTCATCAAATACCAGGATCGTATTCTATTCGGAAAAGATGCTTATAACAAAGAAGAGTTTTACACCTACTTCCGCGTACTAGAAACCGAGGACGAGTATTTTCCCTACTACAAAAAGTACCATGCCTTTTGGAGTATGTATGGATTAGGGCTTCCAGACGAGGTGTTGAAAAAGGTCTATTTCAAAAATGCGCTGCGGATCGTGCCGGGGCTGGATAAGACGCTTTTTCCAGAGTAGTTGTAAGAAGTACCCTGACTGGGGCAGGCAGGCAAGTTCAATGTACCAAGTAGATTCAGAAGCAAGAGCCGAGAGCCAAGAAACGAGACTTTATCGTGGTGAGATGAGATTCGTATGTTCTACGAATTCCAATTCAACATTCTGTACTCAGCGTTCATCATTCGACTTTAATTTGAAATGTCGAACACCGAACGCTGAATAAAGTAGGCAGAAGTAACTCCTTACTAGAACTTCATCTTTACCCCCAACAGAAAGTTAGTTCCTGCCTGTGGATAGTAGAAGTTCTCCGTCACCAGCTC
>JAURGC010000114.1 GCA_030833985.1 Algoriphagus sp.
AAATGGGGTCATTAAAAACCAGTAGTTTACCAGTGCGGTCATAAACCAAACCTCGGTAAGGATGATCGACTACTCGTTGAATGGCATTGCTTTCAGCTCTTCTTAAAAAGCTATCATCTACCACCTGGATGGTAAAAAGTTTAAGTAACAATACCGAACTCACCAAGAAAATGACTAATACGATTACGGCAGCACGTTGGTCTCTCATAAAATTCCTCTTTTACGTTTAAAGAACAACAGTTGGACTAAAATGGTGAGGAAAAAGGTGAATACCGAAGAGAAAAAGCTTTTACTAACAACGGAAATGAAAGTTCCTGTACCCCAATGATCCGCTACAAAAAAAACTAAAGAATGTAGAAATAGCAGGGGTAAGGCAAAGCTGACATACCTAACAAATCCAATTTGACTAAGGGTGAGCTCTTCAGATTCTTCGTAGCTTCCTGAGGGGCTACTAATTTTGAGCCAGATGTGCTTAAAAAAAGCAAAACAAGTGGCTGCTGCAGTATGCATTCCTAGGGTTTGAAAGAAAACGTCGATACATAAACCTAGAAAAAAAGCAAGTACCATAAGCGGAATGGTACGTAGGGTCCTGGGAAGTACCAAGAGGCCTAAGAGATATAAAAATCCAAATGCCTGGCCAAAAACAGCTAAATTTTTAAGAAAAAGCAATTGTACCACAACCAAAGTGAGGATTAAAAAGGAGTAGGAGATGATATTTCTACTAGTCATTAGTTAATATAGATTGATTTTGGAGAGAATCTAATTCTTGAAAGGCAGGGTTCTCTACCAGGTACACATAGGTTAATCTACTAAAATCAGTGCTAAGTTGAACGGTTAATGCTAAATAGTTGGGGTCTTTTTGATTCACTGCTACTTCAGAAATTTGGCCAATGAGAATTCCTTCGGGAAATACTGCATTGAACCCTGAAGTAAGGATGGTATCGCCTTTGCTGACTTTTACGTGTCTCGGAACATACAGGAGCTGTGCTTCTGAAGAAGTGGTACCATTCCATTGGATCGATCCAAAAACGTCCGAAGTCTTTATTTTCGCAGACAACATTAAACTTGTGTTTAGCAGTGAAAAAGCAACGGCATAATTTTCCGATACAGACTTGATTCTCCCTACCACTCCTTGGGAATTAAATACTCCCATTCCCGGTTTAACCCCGTCCTTTTCACCTTTATTGAGGGTAATGTAATTTTGAGAAAGCCGAAGGGAGTTAGCAATCACTCGTGCTCCTATAAATTTGTATCTGACCTCCAATAAGGAGTCAATCTGTAAGGGGAGGCTATCGGGTTGCGCTTGGTGCCTGAGTAATTTTTGTTTTAAAAGGGCATTTTCAGAGTTAAGCGACGCATTAGCTTCAGCTAATGAGAAAAATTGAACTACCTCTGATTGCTTTTCTAGCGCCTTTCCTGCCCACGCGTTTGAACTATTAAAGAATGCGGCACCTTGAGGAGAATTGTTGGAGACGATCATCCAAACCGCCAAAAATTCAAGCAAAACAAATAATAGAAATGTCCTTATTTTATAAAGGAACTCAAAGATGCGTAGCATTTAGAAATTAGGTCATCAAGACGGTACGGAAGTTTTGAATATTCTTAAGTGCAATTCCAGTCCCGCGAACTACAGCTCGTAACGGATCCTCTGCAATGTGAATAGGAAGTTTTGTTTTTTGGTGAAGACGCTTGTCCAATCCCTTCAACAAGGCACCCCCACCTGTGAGGTGAATGCCGTTGTCGTAAATGTCTGCAGATAGTTCCGGTGGAGCAATTTCTAGCGCTTTAAGTACAGCTTCCTCTATTTTTGAAACGGACTTGTCTAAAGCAAAAGCAATTTCGGAATAGGATACCTTGATCACTTTTGGGATACCTGTCATCAAATCTCTACCCCTGATTTCATAATCCTCTGGTGCATCTTCCAATTCAGTAAGCGCTGACCCGATAGCAATTTTTACTTTTTCTGCAGACCGTTCTCCAATTAACAAGTTGTGCTGTCTTCGCATGTAATCCAAAATATCCTTGGTGAAGGTGTCGCCTGCAACGCGGATAGATTGATCAGCGACAATACCAGAAAGCGCAATGAGCGCAATTTCTGTTGTACCTCCTCCGATATCAACAATCATAGACCCCATGGGCTTCTCGATATCGATACCAATACCAATCGCTGCGGCGATCGGTTCGTAAATCATGTAAACTTCCTTGGCGCCAGCATGCTCAGCGGAATCGCGAACTGCTCGTTTTTCTACTTCTGTGATTCCAGAAGGAATACAAATGACCATTTTGTGGGACTGTGGAAACATGCCTTTCTTTTGTCCAGGAATCATTTTAATCAAACCTCGAATCATTTGTTCGGCCGCATAGAAATCCGCAATCACGCCGTCTTTGAGCGGTCGAATGGTTTTTATGTTTTCATGGGTTTTTTCGTGCATGTTCATCGCCTCTCGCCCTACAGCCAATACGCGGTTGTTCGTCTTATCAATGGCAATGATGGAGGGTTCATCCACCACAATTTTATCTTTATGTATAATCAGCGTATTTGCAGTACCCAAATCAATGGCAATATCACTTGAGAAAAAATCAAATAGTCCCATTTTAAATTTTTTTTGGCTTTGAGCTCGAAAGGAGCGAATTAGGATAGTTCTTCTGTACTATTTTTGCCTAAGAATCGACAAAAATATTACCTTAAATTGATAAAACAGAGAGAAAGAAGAATTTTTGTTTTCGAGAGGAAAATTTTAAAGATTTCTTAATTCCAATCAATTTTTTACGGTCGTGGATTAAATTTAAGTAAAATTTGGGAGCATTCGAAAGCCTATTTTGTATTTCCTCAATCTTTCTATTACTTTTGTAGCGTATTCTAAAAGTTTCTAGAGGGGGCAACAGTCCCCTCTTTCATTATCCTACCCTATGAGTGACTTAAAGCAAATGGTACTAAGCTTGGTGGAACAATCCCTTCCAGACGAGGAACATTTTCTTGTTGACGTAAAAATCGATCGGGCTGGTGATAAAACTAAAATATTGATTTTGGTGGATGCAGACCATGGAATCACTATTGCAACTTGCGCTTCATTAAGTAGGGCGGTTGCAGGCGAGTTAGAAACCAGTATGTTGGTGGATGAGCCCTATACCTTGGAGGTTTCCTCACCAGGCTTGGATTACCCTTTGACTGAAAAAAGGCACTACTTGAAAAATCAAGGGAGGTTATTAAAAGTCTTTCTTCAGTCGGGAGAAGAGCTTACAGGGAAATTAATTGGGGTGGAGGAATTGGGGATTCAGCTGGGAGTAACTAAAAAAGAAAAAGGGAAAAAAAGTGTGGAAGAAGCGCATAATCTGCTTTTCGTTGAAATAAAAAAATCTATCGTACAAGTATCTTTTAACTAATTCCAATGGATGCAAAAATCTTAATTGAATCCTTCGCAGAATTTGCGAGATCTAAAAATGTGGATCGTCCAACCATGATCCGTATTCTGGAAGATGTATTTAGAGCGATGATTCGCAAGAAGTTTGATTCAGATGAAAATTTTGATGTCACCATCAATGCCGATAAAGGGGATTTGGAAATTTTCCGAATTCGAGAGATTGTGGATGATAATTCAGAAGACATCTGGGACTTTGATAAAATCAGCCTCTCTGATGCCCAAAAAATTGAGCCGGACTTTGAAGTAGGCGAAGAAGTGTATGAGAAAATTGAACTCGAAGAATTTGGTCGACGTGCAGTACAAATGGCTCGTCAAACTTTAATTCAACGAATCAAAGACCTGGAGAAAGACCTTCTTTTCAGCAAATACGAAGAACAAGTTGGAGAAATTATCTCTGCTGAAGTGTATCAAATTCTAGGTAGAGAAATCCTATTGATTGATGCCGAAGGGAATGAATTGATTTTACCAAAAGGGGAGCAAATCCCGAAGGATCGCTTTAGAAAAGGAGATTCAATCAAGGCAATTGTCCACCGAGTAGACATGATTAATGGCAATCCAAAGGTGGTTTTATCGCGTACTTCACCGGTGTTTTTAGAACGCTTATTTGAAAATGAAGTTCCTGAAGTGTACGATGGTCTAATTACAATCATCAAGGTAGTACGTGAGCCTGGCGAACGTGCCAAAGTTGCTGTGGAATCCTACGATGACAGAATAGATCCTGTGGGTGCTTGTGTAGGTATGAAAGGTTCACGTATTCATGCTGTTGTTCGCGAACTACAGAATGAAAATATTGACGTGATTAATTTTACTGAAAATTTAGACCTTTATGTGTCCCGAGCTTTGAGCCCAGCAAAGGTTTCCTCACTCGCCATCAACCAAGAAACAAAACGAATTTCCGTGTTTTTGAAGCCGGATCAAGTTTCTTTAGCGATTGGAAAAGGAGGGTTCAACATCAAATTGGCAAGCCGATTGGTCGGGTATGAAATTGATGTTTTCCGTGAGTTAAATGAATACGAGGAAGAAGATGTGGACTTAAATGAGTTCTCTGATGAAATCGATCAGTGGATCATTGACGAACTTAAAAAGACAGGTTTGGATACTGCCAAGAGTGTTTTGGTACTTAGTAAGGAAGATTTAATTCGAAGAACCGAGTTGGAAGAAGTGACCATTGACGAGATTTTCAGAATTCTTAGAACAGAATTTGATCAATAAGGGGTAATACCCCAAAGAATACCCTAATTTTACTTAAGATTTCGAAAGAGGTTTTTGCTTATGTCAGAAGAAAAAATGATGCGATTAGGCCAAATAGCCAGAAAACTCAACGTGGGAACGGCAACCATCGTGGAGTCCATGGCTAAAAAGGGCTATGAGGTGGAAAATAATCCCAACTCCAAAATCACAATGGATCAAGTATCCATGCTGGAAAAGGAATTCAAGTCTTCTGCTCTTGAAAAAGAGGAGGCGTCCCATCTTTCCATTGGAAAGCGTCATGAACCTACCGCAGAGCAGGAAAAAGTAGAAGAGCCGACTCCTACCCCTGCTCCCGTGCCGGAACCTACCCCTGTACCGACACCAACGGCCAAGGCAATAGAGCCTGAAGTAGAAAAAATTGCGACTGAGGCACCTAAATTAGAAGGAATTCGTGTTTTAGGAAAAGTAGATTTGAGTAAAAAGCCTACAGCGGTTCCTCCGACTCCTAGGCCTACTCCACCTGCTCCTAAACCTGCCCCAGTCAAACCTACTCCAAGTCCAAAACAGGAAGAGAAAAAGCCAGAGCCAGTAGCTCCGGTTCCTCCAAAAACCCCTGAGCCTGCTCCTGCCATAAATGCAGTGGAGGTGCCCGTTTCTCCAGTTTTAGCAAATATACCTGAAGAACTTATTTCAGCTAAGGCAGATTCATTGAAAGGGCTTACTGTTCTAGGAAAAATTGAGCTTCCTGTTGATAGAATTAAGAAAAAAGGAGGACCTGTAGCTTCTTCAGATGAGCGAGGAAAAGACAAAAAACGCCCTAGGAAAAGAATTGATAGTAAACCAGGGACGCCTAACTCACCTGGCCAAGGAGGCGCTGGAGGTAACCGTCCTCACGATCAAGGAGGATCTAGACCTGGAGCTCCACAACGACCTGGGGGCCCTTCCCAACAACGGATTCAAAAAGCAGAGCCTACTCCAAAGGAAATTCAAGATCAAATAAAGCAGACTTTGGCGAGGCTTCAAGGCGCTAAACCAGGTGGAAAAACCAAGTCAAGACGAGATAAACGCGCAGAACGAGACCGAGAGGTAGAAACTGAAGGAGAAGAGCTCAAAATCTTGAAGGTAACTGAATTTATTTCAGCCAACGATTTGGCAGCTCTTTTGGATGTGTCAGTAAATCAAATTATTTCAGCTTGCCTTTCTTTAGGAATGTTTGTTTCCATCAACCAACGATTGGATGCGGAAGCTATTACCATCATTGCTGATGAGTTTGGATACGAAGTAGAGTTTACCAAATCCATAGAAGATGAATTGGAAGAAGAGGCTGCGGATACGGATGAAGAATTAGAAGAAAGAGCACCGATTGTGACCATCATGGGCCACGTTGACCATGGAAAAACATCCTTACTTGATTTTATCCGCATGTCTAAGGTAACTGCTGCGGAAGCTGGAGGGATTACTCAACACATAGGAGCTTATGATGTAATGACCAAAACTGGTCATAAAATTGCCTTCTTGGATACGCCAGGTCACGAAGCCTTTACAGCAATGCGTGCTCGTGGCGCGAAGATTACTGATGTTGCCATCATTGTGATTGCTGCAGACGACAGCATCATGCCGCAAACCAAGGAAGCGATTAACCATGCTCAAGTGGCTGGTGTACCCATGATATTTGCGATCAACAAAATTGATAAGCCCAATGCAAATCCTGAAAAAATCAAGGAAGAGTTGGCAAATATGAATTTGCTTGTAGAAGATTGGGGTGGTAAATACCAATCCCAAGAAATCTCTGCAAAAACAGGTCAAGGAGTGGATGAACTCCTAGAGAAGGTTCTCTTAGAATCCGAGATTTTGGAATTGAAGGCGAACCCAAACAAAAATGCAGTTGGATCAGTCATTGAGGCTTCTTTGGACAAAGGGCGAGGTTATGTATCTACCATCATGATTCAAGCAGGTACCCTGCGAATTGGAGATGTGATGCTTGCAGGTCAACATTATGGACGCGTAAAAGCCATGTTTGACCACAAAGGGAAGAAACTCAAACAGGCAGGACCTTCTACCCCTGTATTGATGCTTGGTTTAAGTGGGGCCCCTCAAGCAGGTGATGCCATCAAAGTATACGATTCTGAACGAGAGGCAAGAGAAATTGCCAACTCAAGAGAGCAAATCCAGCGGGAACAAAGCTTGCGTACCAAGAAGCACATTACCTTGGATGAGATTGGTCGTCGATTGGCTATCGGTAGTTTCAAGGAGCTCAATATCATCATCAAAGGAGATGTGGATGGATCAGTGGAAGCACTTTCCGATTCCTTGCTCAAGCTTTCGAAAGATGAGGTGAAGGTAAGCATCATTCACAAAGGAGTAGGACAGATTTCCGAATCGGATGTGCTTTTGGCTTCTGCATCGGATGCAATTATCCTCGGATTCCAAGTACGGCCTTCTTCTAATGCCAAGAAACTTGCGGAGCAGGAGGAAATTGAAATTAGACATTACTCCATCATCTACGACGCCATCAACCAAATCAAAGATGCGATTGAAGGGATGCTAGAACCTGAGTTTGAAGAAGTCATCACAGGAAATATCACCGTACGTGAGGTATTCAAAATCACTAAGGTAGGTACTGTAGCTGGTTCCTACGTAACGGATGGATTCATAACCAGAAAGAACAAGATCCGCATCATCCGAGATGGTATCGTGATTCACGATGGGGAGATCGACCAGTTGAAGCGTTTCAAAGATGATGTAGCAGAGGTGAAAGCGGGTTACGAATGTGGTATTTCCATCAAGAACTTCAATAACATTCAAATTGAAGACACCATTGAGGGTTACGAGATGCGTGAAATCAAAAAAAAGAAGTAATTCTCTCTAAGTAAAAAAATAAAAGGAATGGCATTTGCTGTTCCTTTTTTTAGTTTTAGGACATGTTGGAAGTACTTCATTTGATCTCCTTTGGATTGGGGATCGGATCCGGGTTCCTTTTGGTCCTAGGCCTGATTCGTCCGGTGCTCGTACTCTGGTTTTTGGACCAGTTTAATCGGCTTAAGGTCATTCAGGTGTATGGCATGGCTGCCGTTATCTTGTTGG
>JAURGC010000040.1 GCA_030833985.1 Algoriphagus sp.
AGCAGGGCATCGGTTTCTCGTAGCTCCACTTGGATTTTTCGCAAGTCCGTATCTTTTTCCAAGGCCTGCTGCACCAAGGCAAGCATCTCGGTTTTGCCCAGAGGATTTAAGGTGAATACCTGGCAGCGGGAAAGGAGTGCTGAATTGACCTCAAAAGAGGGGTTTTCGGTTGTGGCGCCTATGAGTCGGATGATGCCCTTTTCCACCGCACTTAAAAGGGCATCCTGCTGTGATTTGTTGAATCGGTGGATCTCGTCGATAAAAAGGACTACGCCGGTTTGGAATTTGGCTTTGTCAATAATCTCTCGGATATCTTTTACCCCAGCATTGATAGCAGACAGGGGGTAGAAGGGAGCCTTGATCTCGTTGGCAATGATATTAGCAATGGTGGTCTTGCCCACGCCTGGAGGGCCCCAAAGGATTAGGGAGGGCACATTCCCAGACCTGATTGCTTTGTGTAGAAAGGAGGAGGGAGAAGAGAGGTGCTCCTGGCCAATCAATTCCTCCAATCGGCTTGGGCGCATGCGTTCGGCTAGGGGAGTGGAGTTCATTTTTTAGAGGCAAGAAGCAAGAGACAAGAGATTTGACATTCAATAGTACTAAGTATGAGTTACGAGATACGAAATACGGTCTTTTTTAATGCCGATCGAAGAATGCCGATCGAAGAATGATGAATTTAAACTTGTTTAAAATACGAAATAGCAAGCAAATAGTAGCAAGACGCATCAGGAGCAGCATTAAAGTCCTACTACGAATTAATTCCCACTTCATGACTTTTCAATCAAAGTTCGGCATTCGACATTGCCTAGGGTACCGTATTTCGTATCTCGTACTTCTTCTACTTTGTACCATTTGTAAATAAATATTGAAGTAGAATTCAATCTAAATCCTTCTTATTTGCCTTCCAAACTCCTCCAGGTGTGCGTCTCCGAAGTCTAGGTGGGTCACAAAGCGTACGAGGTCCTTACCGAACTTCACGCCTAGGATGCCTTTGGCGGCAAGCTGCTGCAAGTAGGTTTCGGGATTGCTTCCCTCTAAGCGTGCAATCACAATGTTGGTGGCCACAGGAAGCACTTCTGCCACATGGGGAGCCTGTACTAGTAACTCACCCAATAAGCGAGCTCGATGATGATCTTCTTTTAGGCGCTCCACCTGATGATCCAAGGCATAAATGCCCGCTGCCGCCAAAAATCCTGCTTGGCGCATGCCTCCGCCAAAAACCTTCCTTACCTTTCTTGCTCGCTTAATGTCTGCTTTTGTACCTAAAAGTACAGATCCAATCGGGCACCCTAATCCTTTACTCAGGCAAATGGAAATGGTGTCAAACTTTGCCCCCCAATCGGCTGGACTTTCTCCTGTCTCGACCAAGGCATTGAATAGTCTCGCTCCGTCAAGGTGGATCTTGATGCCTTTTTCTTTGCATAGCGCATGAATAGGTTTGATCTCCTCTAGGGTGTAGATGCTTCCACCGCCTTTGTTCATTGTATTTTCTAGAGAAACCAGCGAAGTCTCCGGTGCGTGTACATCGTCCGGATTGATGGACTCAGCCACTTGGGAAGCATTGATTTTCCCCAAATCACCTGTTAATAGCTTTACCGAGGCCATGGAGTTGGCCATGATCCCGCCACCTTCATACAGGTAGATGTGAGAATATTGGTGGCAAATCACTTCCTTTTGAGGCCCTGTATGCAAGCGGATGGCGATTTGATTGGTCATCGTACCAGAAGGGCAAAATAGTGCTGCTTCCATCCCAAAGAGAGCGGCAATTTTTTCTTCCAAAGCATTGACTGTAGGGTCTTCACCAAATACATCGTCTCCCAGGGGAGCGGTATACATGGCTTCAATCATGCCAGGACTGGGTTTGGTGAGCGTATCGCTTCGTAAATCTAGAGTCAACATATTTATTTCTCGTCTTGTTCAAAGAATAGGTCTAGGCTATTTTTTTCTTTTTTGGAATACTTCTTCCATGTCTGAAAGCTCTAGGTTGAGGGCTTTGGTGGAAATTTGAATTTCTACAAGAGAGATTCCTAAGGAGATTAGTAGCGATACCATACTAGTTACAAAAGTCCAATTGGCAGCTGAGGTAAATCCTTTGAATAGCAAAAACATGCAAATCACGCAGCCCAAAAAGCTAAATACCCCGAAAAGTTGCATATTCTTAATCAAAGTCAATCTTCTACGGAGGTTGTGAATCTGTTCTACAATAATCTCCTGATCCGGATCTTTCAGGTAGTTTTTGTGTAGCCCCCGAATGAGGGTTGCGATGGCCAAAAACCGATTGGTAAATGCCAGCATCAGCAAGGTAATGGCTGAAAAAAGTAAGGCGGGTGTAGCGAGTTCGAGTTCCATCGAGCTAGTGGAGGTCTAAGTTGTAAGTTGAGAAAAAGAAATGAAAAAGCCCGCTCTAATTGCCTTATAATTCACTGAGGCAGTCTTAGAGCGGGCTAAGTTAAAAAGGTAAATTACAAGTGGATCACCTCGTCGTAAGCTGCTGCTGCTGCTTCCATGATTGCTTCGGACATGGTAGGGTGTGGGTGAACCGTCTTGATCAATTCCTGACCGGTAGTTTCTAGTTTCCTAATAGCCACGATCTCTGCAATCATCTCGGTGACATTGGCACCAATTAGGTGAGCTCCCAATAATTCGCCATATTTTTTATCAAATACCAGTTTCACAAAACCCTCTTTTGCGCCTGATGCTGAGGCCTTTCCGGATGCAGAAAAAGGAAACTTTCCAATGCGCACTTCATGTCCTGCTGCTTTGGCTTTGGCTTCAGTCATGCCCACAGAGGCAATTTCTGGGGAGCAATAGGTACATCCCGGGATGTTGCCATAATCCAATGCTTCTGGATGGTGTCCGGCAATTTTTTCTACACAAATGATGCCTTCAGCAGAAGCAACGTGCGCAAGTGCTGGTCCAGGAACCACGTCACCAATGGCATAATAGCCTGGCATGTTGGTTTGATAGTACTCATTCACTTGGATTTTTCCTTTGTCCACCAAGATTCCTACCTCTTCCAAGCCGATGTTTTCTAAGTTGGATACCACACCTGCCGCAGAAAGAACCACATCACATTCCAGGACTTCTTCTCCTTTGGCTGTTTTCACAGTGACCTTACATCCTGCACCTTTGGTATCCACTTTGGTCACTTCGGAGGAGGTCATGATAGTGATTCCAGATTTTTTATAGCTTTTTTCAAGGGCTTTGGAAACTTCCTCGTCTTCCACTGGAACGATACGGTCCATGAATTCAACGACGGTTACCTTGGTCCCGATGGCGTTGTAGAAGTAAGCAAACTCCACCCCGATGGCTCCAGACCCTACCACCACCATACTTTTGGGCTGATTTTCTAGAGTCATCGCCTTTCTGTAGCCAATTATTTTCTCGTTATCAATCTTTAAAGTAGGAAGTTCTCTAGCTCGAGCACCCGTAGCGATAAGGATGTGATCGCCAGTATAAACCGTCTTTTTCCCGTCTTTGTCCGAAACCTCTACTTTCTTACCAGGCTGAATTTTGCCCCAACCAGAAATGATTTCGATTTTATTTTTCTTCATCAAAAATTGCACCCCCTTGCTCATGCCATCAGCTACACCGCGGCTTCGCTTGACCATGCTGCCAAAATCTGCTGTTGCGTCCTTCACGGTGATTCCGTAGTCGCTGGCATGGTTGATGTATTCGTAAACCTGTGCACTTTTCAACAACGCTTTGGTGGGGATGCAGCCCCAATTGAGGCAAATTCCGCCCAACTCTTCTGCCTCTACGATGGCTGTTTTTAGCCCAAGTTGTGAAGCACGAATGGCCGCTACGTATCCTCCCGGTCCGCTACCGAGCACAATCAAGTCAAATTTTGTCGAAGACATAGTTTAATGGATTTGATATCAAATTAACTTCGCAAAAATAGGTCTTTTGGCTTCAGAAAAAAATTTGATTTTTAAGGTATTTGCTCTCGGGAACAGATTCTTTCTGAAGGATTTAGTGATTGTAATCTTAATTTTGGGATTCCCTTTTTTTCCAAGCTTAATCTTTTGAATTTCTCAAAAAATAGAGCGAATCATTGTTTGTAGGGTTATATATCTGCATTTCAAAAAAACCTACAGCTAAATGCCGAGAGAAATTTCTATTTTTGGCAAAATCAAAAAACGAGTGTATTTATGGGATTACTAACTGGAAAAATTGCCCTAGTCACTGGAGCCTCCAAAGGAATTGGCAGAGCTATTGCCATCAAATTTGCCCAAGAGGGCGCGCAAGTTGCGTTTACCTACCTTTCGAGTGTAGAAAAAGGACTTGCTTTAGAAGCTGAACTTAAGGCTTTTGGCATTTCTGCCAAAGGATATCGCTCGGATGCTTCTGACTTTAAGGCGGCAGATGAATTGGTCAATGCGGTCGTTACTGACTTTGGAACGCTGGATATTTTGGTTAACAATGCAGGGATCACTCGGGACAACTTGCTCATGCGTATGACCGAAGAGTCCTGGGATGAGATCATGAACATCAACCTAAAATCTTGCTTCAATACGGTAAAAGCGGCAACGCGTGTGATGATGAAGGCCAAGGCTGGTTCCATTATCAATATGACTTCTGTGGTAGGGGTGAAGGGAAATGCTGGTCAAGCCAATTATGCGGCTTCCAAAGCAGGAATTATCGGATTCACCAAATCGATTGCATTGGAATTGGGATCGCGTAACATTCGATGCAATGCGGTGGCACCTGGATTTATTGAAACAGAGATGACCGAGGTATTGGATGAAAAAACAGTTCAGGGCTGGAGAGACGCCATCCCGATGAAACGTGGTGGGCAACCTGAAGAAATTGCCGATGTATGTGTATTTCTCGGTTCCGAAATGAGTACTTACATTTCCGGCCAAGTTCTCCATGTCAATGGAGCAATGTATACCTAACCTTTGAGGTCTTTTTTTTGACCTCGAAGGATTTCATTTCCTCAAAGAAGATAGATTGAAACCTTCGAGGTTTTGGTAAACCTCAAAGGTCTTTTTCCAAGAACGGATAGCGGTAGTCAGTAGGGGAGACCAAAGTTTCTTTGATCGTACGTGGGGATACCCAACGGAGCAAGTTGATCATAGAACCTGCCTTGTCATTCGTGCCGGAGGCTCTTGCTCCACCGAATGGCTGCTGTCCTACCACCGCACCTGTTGGCTTGTCGTTGATGTAGAAGTTACCCGCCGCATTTTTTAATTTCTGGGTGGCCAGTTCGATTGCATACCGGTCTTTGGAGAAGACCGCCCCGGTAAGTGCATAAGGAGAGGTTTGATCTACCAATTCTAGCACCGTTTCAAAATGCTCTTCATGGTACACGTAGATGGTCAATACTGGGCCAAATATCTCCTCGCACATGGTTGAATACATTGGGTCTTGGGTAAGGAGTACGGTAGGCTCTATAAAGTATCCTTTAGACTTATCGTATTTTCCTCCTGCAATTACCTCTACCTCGGGGTTTGTTTTAGCTTGGTCGATGTATTTAGCAATTTTGTCAAATGACTTCTCATCAATTACTGCATTGATAAAGTTCGAGAAGTCTTCCGTCCCTCCCATACTTAGGGAAGCCAGATCTTCTAGCATGTATTTCTTCACCTCTTCCCATAAGTTGCTTGGGATATAGGCACGAGAAGCGGCCGAACATTTTTGTCCTTGGTATTCAAATGCTCCACGAACGAGTCCTACGGCTACCGCCTTTGGATCTGCAGACTTGTGCGCCAATACAAAGTCTTTGCCCCCTGTTTCGCCAACAATTCTTGGGTAAGATTTGTATCGAGTAATGTTTTCACCTATGGTTTTCCAAATATGTTGGAATACACCCGTTGATCCAGTGAAGTGGATGCCTGCAAAATCAGGATGTTTAAAAATCACACCACCTGCAGTAGGTCCGTCTACATAGACTAAGTTGATTACCCCATCCGGCACACCAGCCTCTTTGAAGACTTCCATCAGCACTTGTGCCGAATAAATTTGGGTATAGGCAGGTTTCCAGACGATAGTATTACCCATCAAGGCTGCGGATGTAGGCAAGTTGCCGGCAATGGCCGTAAAGTTGAATGGAGTCAAGGCAAATACGAAACCTTCCAAAGGTCGCTGTTCCAACCTATTCCATACCCCCGGGCCAGAAACGGGAGGTTGTTGGGCATAGATTTCACATAAGTACTTCACATTGAAGCGGAGGAAGTCAATGAATTCACAAGCAGCATCAATTTCTGCTTGAAAGGCATTTTTGGATTGGCCTAGCATGGTTGCTGCGTTGATTTTGGCACGATAAGGACCTGCTAATAAGTCTGCCGCTTTGAGAAAAATAGCGGCACGCTGTTCCCAGGCCATATTTTCCCAGGCTTCTTTAGCGCCCAAAGCCGCTTGAATGGCCTGCTCCACATGGGAACTGTCTCCTTCATGAAAATATCCTAAAATATGTTGATGGTCATGAGGAGGAGTAATTTTTCTTGTCTTATCCGTACGAATTTCTTCAGCTCCGATGTACATAGGAATGTCGAGTTGCTGGCTACGAAGTGTGGCCAACATGGCTTGCAATTCTTTTCGTTCGGCACTGCCTGCTGCGTATGATTTTACTGGCTCATTGACAGGAGACGGTACATTGAAAAATCCCTTTAACATAGTATTCTTATTTGCGTGTTTGGAAAATGCGAAGATAGCGTTTCTGTAGAAAAGACGCCTTGCTTTTGCTTACAAAAACTGTTCAAGTTCTTGGAGGTGACGAATTTCGTAGGTGGCAGTGATGGAAGTTTCTTTTCCTTCAGGATTGAAATATACCTGATCGATGGCCGCTCGCTGGGCACCAAGAATGTCCGAATTGGGGTTGTCGCCAATCATTAGACAAGCAGCAGCCTCAACTTGTAATTGGTCTAATGCGTAGTAGAAAATTCGTGGATCAGGCTTTTTGTGGCCGGTAGTTTCTGAGGTGACGACCAATTCAAAGTAGCCATTCAGTCCAGATGAATTCATCTTTTTTGCTTGGGATTCATTGAATCCATTGGTGATGAGGTGAATGCGGTATTTTTTTTTCAAGTAGTCCAAAATCTCTTTGGAGTAGGGGAATAAATGTGGTTTGGAGGAGGTTCGGTGCATAAAATCCTCTTCAAAAGGAGTAGGAATCGCAGCAGCATTCCCTCCAGCATGGGTGAATATCCGAGGAAAGCGTTCCCTTCTCAGTCCTTGCTTATCGATTCTACCCAGATTGTAATCGTCCCACAATTGGAAATTAACGGTGTGGAAGGAGGAAAAAAACTGCTCAAAGGTGGGTATTCCCAGGTCTTGTAAGGAATAGATTTGGTAGAGTTCCGAGAGGGATTCGTGTACGTTTCGATCGTAGTCCCATAGCGTATGGTCTAGGTCGAAAAATAAATGCTGGTAGGTTTTCAAGAAAAATTAGCGTCTGTACTGGTTATTTTGAATCTTATTTTCTGCCAGTTCTCGGTTAGATTTCAAGATTTCCACCGTTGCCTGATCTTTGGTCAGGTTGATGTCCTTTTGAATTAATTTAAAAATCTGTTGGAGGATTTCGACATATTCTTCTAGGATGTAATAAAACATCCATTGGTCTACTCTTCTGCTTCCTAGAAGTCCGGCATTCTTTAAGTATATCAAATGCCGGCTGGTTTTTGTTTGTGTAAAATCCAAAATAAGTTCTAAGTCTGAGATGCTCAATTCCTTATTTTGCATCAATAAATGCAGAATTCGCACCCGGGGCTCTTCCGAAAGTGCCTTAAAAATTCGCAAACCATAGTTTAAACTGATATTTTTGAGTCTCATTAGTAAGTTTTAACTTCGGGATTGAGGTGAATCGAAAATTATAACTGAAATTGGCTCTGAATCCTTGTAAATTTCAAGAACAGGACCTCTTTGAACCCAATATTCGTGAAAATAACCTATTTATACGCGCTTATTCTGTTGTCTGGATTATTTTTTACAAGCCAGGAACTTGCAGCTCAAGATAAGCAGGAAAAAAAAGTCATTCAACTTTCTGGGATTGTTCTCAATGCGGATAGCACGGATGCAGTGCCTGGAGTAAACATTTATGTCCCAAAAAAAGGAAGAGGGACAGTTTCAGGTCGATTTGGCTATTTTTCCATGCCCGTCTTGGAAGGGGATACCATTGTCTTCACGTTTATTGGATTGAAGAAGCAAAGCTTTACGGTTCCTGAAGAAATGGATCAGGATCGCATCTCCTTGATCCTGACTATGGAAGTGGATGAGATTGCCTTGGCTGAGATTGAAGTCATGCCCTATCCCACAGAGGATGAATTTAAGCAAGCAGTGCTAGCTATGTCTGTGGTGGACCCCATGGCTATCAGCCGAACCAACATGCGGCCTGAAATGCTGCTTCGATGGGCAGAATCCATGCCTGCTTCAGGAGGGGAGAATTTTAGAGCCTTTCAAGAGGCACAGCTACTCCAAAATCAAGACATCTATGGGCCTAGACCCTTGCGAATTTTGGACCCGTTTGCCTGGTCTCAATTTATCAGATCTATCAAACGAGGGGATTTTAAAAGTAAGTAACCTAGGCTAACCTACTTTTTAAGTGATTCTTCAATAAATCCTTGACAAACATTTGGTCAAATTTATTTAAAAGGATATCTTTGTGCCTCATTTCAGAAAAGCAACATTAAATCTAGCTATAGCATGAAAAGCGATATTCATCCAAACTACAGAGACGTGATATTTTACGACACCTCTAGTGAGTTTAAGTTTTTGACGAAGTCTACCATAGAAACCAACGAGACTATTGAGTGGACAGATGGCAACACATATCCTGTATACAAAATTGAAGTGAGCTCTGAATCGCATCCTTTTTACACGGGAAAGAAAATGTTGTTGGACACCGCAGGACGTGTGGAGAAATTCAACAAGCGTTACGCCAAGAAGTAATTTCGATTTTCGTTCTTCGAAAAAGTCTCCCGGAGCAAAGATTCCGGGAGACTTTTTTATTTTTGTTCTATGAAGCACCTTCTCCTATTTGATGATCCTGCTATTCGCGGTTCTCTACTCCCTTTTACTTTTACTCGGCCTATCGCCGACCTTCGGGTAGGGATTTTGAAAGTTTCAGAAAAATGGGAGAAATACTCCGGTGCATCCATCTCTTTCTGGACCCAGGATTACCTTCAAAAAGTATATCCAAGAACAGCGGACCAAGGCATTGCTATTAATGGTTCTTGGCTACCTGATCCAAATTCCTGGAAGCAAGTCTGTGACTTGAACGAAGATGAAGCATTATTTTTCGGCAAAACGTTATTGGCTACGACTTGTGGACCGCATGAAAAAAGTCTGGGGTTTGCCTCTGAAAAAAAAATTATTCAACTAGAGCAGGATCCTGTTCTACTTCAGAAAACCTGGCATATATTTCAATTCAATGCAGCAGAAATCCGTAAGGATTATTCGTTATTGACTGCAGGAAGAACTTCTCAGCCCATTATTGATCCCTACACGCAATGCTATGGAGGGCATCAAATTTTTATTGAAGAAGGAGCACAGGTTCGTGCCAGTGTGCTCAATGCTGAAGCAGGTCCCATCTATTTGGGTAAAAACTCAGAGGTCCAAGAAGGAGCATTGATTCGAGGACCCTTTGCCCTTTGTGAAGGGGCTACGGTCAACATGGGGGCAAAACTTCGAGGCGATACCACCATTGGGCCTTATTCCAAAGTGGGTGGAGAAGTTTCGAATTCTGTTATTTTGGGCTATTCCAACAAAGGGCACGATGGGTTTTTGGGTAATTCTGTGATTGGGGAATGGTGTAACTTAGGTGCGGATACCAATACCTCCAACCTCAAAAATAACTACGCTTCGGTCAAACTTTGGGATTATACCAAAGGTGGATTTGCCAACACGGGACTACAATTCTGTGGGTTGATGATGGGGGATCACAGCAAGTGTGGCATCAATACGATGTTCAATACGGGTACAGTTATCGGTGTCGGAGCCAATGTATTCGGGGATGGCTTTCCACGTAATTTCATTCCTTCCTTTGCTTGGGGCGGAGCAGCAGGGTTTTCTACTTTTACGCCACCCAAATTTCATGAAACTGCCGATGCGGTGTACGCTCGAAGAGGGAAAGTATGGGGGGAAATTGAAAAAGAAATTTTGGATAAGGTTTTTGAATTGACAAAAAGCTATAGAATTTGGGATAAAACTTCCTGACCCACCGCGCCATGCAGTTTGCAGACATACCTGGACTTCCTGAAACCAAAGAAAAGCTACTCAACGCCGTGAAGTTGAATCACCTTGCCCATGCTTTGTTGTTTCATGGGCCTGAAGGATCGGCCAACTTGACTTTAGCTTTGGCCTTGGCAAGTTACCTCTATTGCGAGGCAAAAACTGCTACTGATTCCTGTGGTATCTGCGGCTCTTGTCAGCGGATGAATAAATTGATTCTTCCAGATTTAAGTTTTGCCTTTCCAGTGGTTGCATCAAGCAAGGAGGAAGAGGGAGAAGAGGAAGCGAAATCAGATGTGCTTGGTAATTGGAGAAAGTTTGTCCTGAGTCAACCTTATGGTAATGTGCACGACTTCATTTACTTCAATGGCTTCGAAAAAAAGCAGTTGAACATCACCAAAGCAGCTGCTCGCAAGATGATTCAGACACTATCGCTGATGTCTTTTGAGGGAGGATACAAGATCATGCTGATTTGGGCACCTGAATATTTACACCCTTCGGCAGCGAATTCTTTGCTCAAGATAATTGAGGAGCCACCTGCAAAAACCCTGTTTCTTTTGGTTACCTCTCAAGCCGATCAGTTGCTCACGACTATTTTGTCTCGAACCCAGAAAGTCCTGGTTCGAGCATTTACCGATGAAGAGGTCAGCACTCATTTGGTGGAATCTGGCCAATGTGATTCCAAAGCAGCAGCTCAGATTGCCATGTTGGCAGATGGAAACCTACGCAATGCTTATCGCTTGATTGATCAGATTGAAGACCAGACGGTTCGTCAGCTTCGAGATTGGTTTCGCCTTTGTGCGACTAAGAATTTAAAGGAATTATTTATGCTTTCTGAGGATTTTCATAAAGCCGATAAGGAATCCCAAAAGTCATTGATGCTTGCGGGTTTGAATGTGACTCGAGAGATTTTATTGAAAAACTTGGATTTGGATCAGCTCCTACGGACTACCGAAGAGGATCGTGCATTTATCACCAATATCAGCAAAAAAGTATTGACGGAAGACCATGCGCTTCAACTCTATCAAACGTTCAATACGGCACATTACCATTTGGAGCGAAATGGAAATGCAAAAATGATTTTTACCGACTTGTCCATGGAGCTTCTACTCATGCTATCCAAAAACTAGTGCAATGGAGATGAAGGTTCTTGGCCGAAAAGAAAAAATTACACTTCCTGAATTGGGCTTGAATCTCGTAGGGGCAAAGATTGATTCAGGAGCTTATACGAGCAGTTTGCACGCAGAAGAAATTCGGGTTGAGGAGGTAGCAGGAAAAAAACTGCTTTATTTTAAAATTTTGATGCCCGATCACCAAAAGTATACGGGTAATACGTTGGCTTTTGATTCCTTCCGGGAGAAAAAAGTAAAAAATTCTTTTGGACAGGTAGAAGTTCGTTACCTCATTGAAACCAAACTGCAGGTGGCGGGAGAAACTTTTCGTGCTGAGTTCACACTTACCGATCGATCCAGCATGAAAAATTCTATTTTGCTAGGACGAAAAATTCTGCGGGGGAGATTTCTCGTAGATGTATCCAAGACTAATCTAGGTAAACACTACCGTAAGAAGAAATGAAAATTGCCGTCCTTTCGAGGAACCCCAAGTTATTTTCTACCCAGCGCTTGCTTGAAGAAATCGAAAAGGCTGGCCACGAGTCACTCCTGGTAGACCATAGCCTTTGTGACCTCATTATTGAGCAAGAAGGGCCATCCATTATCTACAAAGGGCATCGGCTAGAGGGAGTGGATGCCATTATCCCTCGAATTGGAGCCTCGGTTACCTTTTATGGTACTGCAGTGGTACGACAATTTGAACTTATGGGCGCCTTTTCAGCAGTTACCTCCCAGGCAATTGTACGAAGCAGAGATAAATTGAGAAGCTTACAAATCCTCTCCAAAAATGGTTTGGGCATGCCAAAAACGGCTTTTACTAATTTTTCTAAAGGCGGAGAAAAGCAATTGATTGAACAGGTAAGCGGAGCTCCAGTAATCATCAAATTATTGGAAGGTACCCAAGGCCTAGGAGTAGTGTTGGCAGAAACCAAGAAAGCTGCTCAGTCTGTGGTGGAGGCATTCCATGGCTTAAAGGCTAGAATCATAGTTCAGGAATACATCAAGGAAGCAAAGGGGGCAGATATAAGAGCTTTTGTGGTCCATGGGAAGGTAGTTGGAGCCATGAAACGCCAAGGAGCAGAAGGCGAGTTTCGATCGAATCTTCATCGTGGAGGAGTGGCTACCGTTATAAAATTGAGTCGATTGGAGCGACAGGCAGCATTAAATGCGGCCAAGGCACTAGGATTGGATGTGGCTGGAGTAGACATGCTTCAGTCTGATCGGGGGCCATTGATTCTGGAGGTGAATAGTTCCCCAGGTTTGGAAGGCATTGAAGGTGCAACCGGTATCAATATTGCCGCGGAAATTGTCAACTTTGTGGTCGAAAGTGTCTTAAAGAAATCTTCAAAACGAGAGAATCAGTGAGTAAGCAGCTTGTAAAAATCGGAACACGTGCCAGCAAACTTGCACTTTGGCAAGCATACCATGTGGCAGATTTGCTTCAAAAAGCAGGGCTATCCACAGAGATTGTTCCCATCGACACCAAAGGAGATCAGATATTGGATGTTTCTATTTCAAAAATTGGTTCCAAAGGGGTATTTACCCAAGAATTGGAGGATCAACTCTTGGATGGAAGGATTTCGATAGCAGTTCATTCTGCTAAGGATATGCCGTCGAAGTTGGGGGAGGGCTTGGAATTGATTGCGTTTTCTGCGCGTGAACAAGCACAAGATGTGTTACTTTCTTTCAAAAAAGGAGTTTCTTTAAGTGATGCTAATTTGGTAGTGGGTACTTCTTCGACACGAAGAATAGCCACGCTGAGGCATTTTTTTCCTCAAGTAAAAACCGTGGAAGTCCGGGGTAATTTACAAACCCGAATTCGAAAGATGGAAGAAGGACATTGTGATGCCTTACTATTGGCCTATGCGGGAGTACATCGAATGGGTTACCAAGCCCTTTTGGTGGAGCATCTTGATTTGAACCAATTTATCCCTGCTGTTGGTCAAGGTTCTATCGCTCTTGAAGCTTCTACAAACTTAGATCCGAGTCTTCGAGAAGCTATAGTGAGTGCCTGTAATGACTGGCAAACAGAAAAGTGCTTGCTTGCGGAAAGGGCTTTCCTTCGGGTTTTGGAAGGGGGCTGCAGCATTCCTGTTTTTGCTTTGGCCACACTTGCCGACAACCAAGTGCACCTTAAGGGAGGGATTGTGAGTTTGGATGGCCAGCAGCGCATCGTCATCGATGTGAGTGGCCCGTTGGATGAGGGGGAACAATTAGGTGAGGCATTGGCCAAGCAGGTGCTGGATGCTGGCGGTAAAACAATTTTAGATCAAATTAAATCCTCTTTGCATTGATATGAGCAAGAAAACACGAATAATTCTCTTTAGCCTTGCTTTGATTAGTTTTTGGGCTTGTGGAAAAGATAAGGATTATGTGGTGACCATTGCTACGCGGCATGGTGAAATCAAGGCTATACTTTTTGACGATACGCCTGAGCACAAATCCAACTTTTTGGCCTTGGCTGAGGCAGGACGTTTTGATTCTACGCAGTTTCACCGGGTTATTGAAGGCTTTATGATCCAAGGCGGTGATGTGTTTGGAAAGGAAGGGCTTCCTGCCCAAGAATGGCCTACCCTGCCCGCAGAGATTCGGAGCAATCGTGTCCATGTTAAAGGAATGCTTGCTGCGGCAAGGCAGGGCGACAATATCAATCCTCAAAAACGAAGTAATGGATCTCAGTTTTACATTGTGCAAGGGAGAACCTATGAAGCTTTGGAATTGACGACAGATTTTACCGCTTTACAGAAAGCCGTATTTCAGTTTATGCAGTTGGAAAGCCAGAAGCAAATGAAGGACGATTACAATCGTTTATTTGCCGAAGGAAAGATGGATAGTTTGACCCAGTTATTGCTTTCAAAAAGGGATGAAATTGCTAAAACTTTAGCGTTGAAGTTGACCAAAGATTACAGCCCTGCTCAACAAAAAGCATATGCCGAATTAGGGGGCACTCCTCATTTGGATTTTGAATATACTGTTTTTGGGCAAGTGATTGATGGTCTTGAGGTGGTTGATCAGATTGCTGCGGAAAAAACTGCCGGAGAAATTCCTTTGGAGCCGGTTTACCTACAGGTTACCGTTGAAAAAATGTCCAGAAAGAAAATTGAAAAAGAGTTTGGCTATGTCTACCCTGTCGTCCAATAAACCGAAAATCCTAATTACAGGAGCCAATGGCTTGCTGGGTCAGAAGCTAGTAGAGCAGCTGGTTGTAGCCGGAAATTTTACCGTGATTGCTACGGGTAGGGGAGCATGCAGACTCTCGGGTGTAGGTTTTACCTACCAGAGTTTAGATATTGAAAATGAGCAGGAGGTAGAAGCGACTTTGTCCCAATTAAAACCAGATGTTCTGATTCATGGGGCGGCAATGACCCATGTGGATGAATGCGAAAAGAATCAGGAGGGTTGTTACCGTGCCAATGTACTTGCGACCACCTACTTGGTGCGAGCGGCAGAGAAGGTGGGTAGTCACTTTATTTTTGTGTCGACAGATTTTATTTTTTCAGGCGAAGATGGGCACAATCCTTACACTGAAGAAGCAGTACCGGATCCAGTCAACTATTATGGACAAACCAAGTTGGAAGGGGAAGAACTGCTGAAGCGCTCTAGTTTGAAGTGGGCAATAGCCCGGACAGTCTTGGTGTATGGGCTTGCCAATGATTTGAGCAGGTCAAATATCATCCTATGGGTAAAGTCTTCGTTGGAGGCAGGCAAGCAAATTCAGGTAGTAGATGATCAAGAGCGTACGCCTACCCTTGCAGAAGATTTGGCTGCAGGCTGTATATTAATTGCCAAACAGAGAGCTACAGGGGTATATAACATTTCGGGGGAAGAAGTATTAACTCCGTATCAAATGGCGATAGAAACTGCAGATTATTTTGGATTGAATAAGGAATTGATTGTTCGTACTGATTCAACCAAGTTTACCCAGCCAGCTCGGCGCCCTATGCGTACAGGATTCATTATTCAGAAAGCAAAAAACCAGTTGGGGTATCGTCCCAAAACTTTCCGAATGGGTATCGGTATTTTAGCAAAACAAATTATATTAGCCCACTCATAAATTTATCCCCTTTACAAAACTTTAATAACTAGTTATGGCAGTAAGTTCGAATACCGAGGAAAGAGGACAGTTTGGCTCTAGTCTTGGCTTCATCATGGCCGCAGCAGGTTCCGCTGTAGGACTTGGCAATATCTGGAGATTTCCCTACCTCGTTGGAGAAAATGGAGGAGGTGCCTTTGTATTTGTATACATTTTGTGTGTGCTTTTCATTGGATTACCCTTGCTTTTGAATGAGATTGCTCTAGGTAGAAAATCAGGAAAAAATCCCATTGGGGCAATTCGTGATACAGGCGGAAATAAATTTTGGCAGATAGCAGGAGTACTTTGTGTGCTTGTGTGCTTTTTTGTTTTCAGTTATTACTCTGTAATCGCAGGATGGACTGTGGGCTATATTTTCACCGAAATTATCAATATACCGGTTGATTTTGAGGTCTTTGTACAGACCCCAATGTATGTGATCCCATTGACTTTCACTTTTATCCTGATGACGATTCTAATTGTTTTGGGGGGTATATCGGGAGGCATTGAGAAAGCAGCAAAATTTTTAATGCCAATTTTATTCTTGATTATTTTATTCATAGCAGGTAGGTCGGTGACACTGGAAGGAGCTGAAGCTGGAATCAACTACTACTTAAATCCTGATTTTTCTAAAATCAATGGTACAGTGGTGCTTCAGGCACTTGGCCAAGCCTTCTTTTCCATGTCTGTGGGATGGGGGCTGATGATTACTTTCGGCTCCTATTTGGATAAAAAGTCCAATATTGTACAATCTGGTGGATGGATTGCGGGAATGGATACTGCGGTGGCCTTGTTGGGTGGTTTGATGGTTTTCCCTGCCTTGTTTGCACTGCTTCCAGGTAAAGATCCTGCAGCAGGGCCGGCTTTGGTTTTTGATGTGCTTCCAAAGGTTTTTGATGCTATGCCAGGTGGAAATATCATCGGAGGTTTGTTTTTCATTCTTTTGATGGTTGCTGCCTTAACCTCCACCATTTCCATGTTGGAGGTTCCAGTTGCTTATTTAATCGATGATCGAAAGTGGGGACGTAAAAAAGCGACCTGGCTAGTGGGTATTGCAGCTATGATTTTGTCTGTACCTTCTGCTTTGTCTTCCATTGAAGGAAATATTTTTGCAGAGATTCGTTTCACATTCTTAAGTAATGACATAGTTGGCTTCTTTGGGGCGATGGATTTCATCTTTGGTACTTTTGCAGTCATTGTAATTTGCTTGATGTTGGCATTGTATACAGGGTGGGCACAAAAAATCAATGACTTTGCAGATGAACTTGCGCAAGGAGCTCCTGGATTTACCGGAACTTTTAGAACAGGATGGATTTTCTTTATCAAGTGGATTTGTCCTATCGTGATCATCCTTTTGATTTTGAATATGATTGGATTATTTGGGGCTCCACAGGCAGCTTAAAATTAATCTAAAGGATAAATAGCTCCTTTGAGTTCTGAGTTAGTGGTTTAAACTAACAAGGAATTCAAAGGAGCTATTTTTTTGTTTTTATATCAAAAGGCAGATAAAATTCGTTTTGGCAGTAGAATTGCTCTAGGTGTTGTTAGCTATTTTGCCACACTAAACTCTACTGCCATGAAAAAGTTAGTTTTATTCTTAATCGTAGCATTATGCTCACTTTCCTTACATGCCCAGAAAAATGGCTTCGGATTGAAAGGAGGATTAAGTAGTACTCAAGTAAATTTTGAAGGGGAACAATTAGTGCCTAGCGATGCACAAATGGGATACCATTTGGGTGTGTTTGCCCGATTAGGCGGTGTAGGGTTTTTTGTACAACCCGAGGTGCTCTTTACACAAACGAGCGGACAATTTAAACTGGAATTGCCTCCTGTGAGTAGTATAGCACCGGAAACCTTTGAAGCCAAGTTTAATCGATTGGATGTGCCAATACTAGCTGGTTTTCGAATCCTAAAAATCATCCGTGTGATGGCGGGACCGATCGCTAGTTTTAATATTGACTCTTCGCTCAAGGAAGCGGGTACTACAGTTCAAAATATTGACTTCAAACAGGCAACCCTCGGTTATCAAACTGGGGTAGGAGTGGATTTAGGCAACTTAACTTTTGAAGGAAAATACGAGGGTGGCCTCAGTAGGTTTACCGAAAATATTGGTTCATATACTGCTGATAACCGACTGAACCAGTGGGTGCTTTCTGTAGGGTTTAAATTATTCTAATCGCCTACTTCTCCACAAAGTCAGTTGGAGATTTAACCCCATAAAAAAGCCCTTCCAAATTTGATTTTGGAAGGGCTTTTTTATGGCTGAATAAAGTAATTTTAATTATTCTCCATGACTAGAGGAGCGGGAGTGGCCCACTGGTGTATTGGCTTAAGATCTATGACATAGACGCTTCGACCGTGGCTTCCTACGACGAGGTGGTTTTCACGCTCTTGGATCACCATGTCGTAAATGGCTACGTTCGGGATTTGACCTTGAAACAGGTTCCAGTTGTTTCCTTCATCCAAACTTACATACAATCCGTGGTCAGTACCCAGATACAATAGATTGGACATTTTAGGGTCTTCAATAAGGATATTTGCCGACTCATGGGGTAGGTTGGAAGCAATGGAAACCCAAGTCTTGCCATAGTCCTCGCTTTTGTAGACATACGTAGTAAATTCATCGTAGCGGTAGCCATTTAGGGTGATGTATACACGACCTTCTTTGGCAGACGAAGGAGATATGCTACTCACCCAACGATCCTGAGGAAGGCCAGCATTTAAGCTGGTCCAACTACCTCCATTGTTGCGGGTTATCCAGACGTTTCCGTCATCCGAACCTGCGTAGATTGTTCCAAATTCAAGTGGTGACTCTTCCACCACGGATAACGTAGCAAAAGGCACATTGCCACTTTTCTGATTTTTGGTCAAATCTGGGGAGATGGTTGTCCACGTATTCCCTTGGTCAAGTGACTGATACACGTATTGTGAACCCATGTAGACGATATCTTGGTTGTGGTAGCTTAGCTCTGCCGGGGTTCTCCAGTTCCAGCGGTTGGGTGCGTTTCCGATATCGTGTCCTGGAGTGATTCGCTTGCGCTCATTCGTCTTTTTATTGATGCGTACATAGTTTCCAAATTGGGACCCTGTGTAGACTATGTCGTTGGTTCGGGTATCCACAGCGACTACCATTCCATCTCCCCCATAGAGAGATTCCCAAGGCATTGCTGGCGTATTGGTAGACTTGCCATACCACACCCCATTGTCTTGCATACCACCATAGATGTTGTAGGGAGTAGCATTGTCCACCATAATGGAATAAAACTGAGAGATTGGCATTTGGGTATTGAGGTGTTCCCAACGGGCTCCGCCTCCATAACTTCTATACAAACCGCCATCGTTACCTAAAAGGATATGCTTACTATTTTGAGGATTGATCCACATGGCCTGGTGATCTGAATGTGGTCTTCCAATGGAGTCTGTTCGGGCAAAATTCTTTCCTCCGTCCCGAGAAACCAATAAGGGCACTCCAAGAACAAATAGTTCATTTTCGTCGCTAGTGCTAACACGAATTTCGCCAAACCAATACCCATAAGTATTGTATAATTGGCTAATATCCGATTCAGATACCTTCTGCCAGTTTTTGCCGCTATCTACAGATCGATAGACCTCAGCTCCTTTAATTGGTGCGCCAAACATGGCTGCATTTGCATCAACTGCTCCCCCTAGGTAGTTCGCAATTTGGGTGGTGGTAACTTTACCAGTTTTTAAAAGTCGCTTAAGCTCAGTAGCGGTATATTTGCTCGCAAATTGATTTCTTCGTAAGAAGGGCTCCAATCGCTTGTCTTCTAAGGCCAAAGCTTGTTCTAGAGTCATGCTTGAAAAGTCTTCTAACTTCAAGGGATTTTCTTCCCTAGGGGCATTTCCACGAGTTCTAGGTGTAGGTGCTGGCTTGTCTGATTTGCCTTGATTGTCCAAAAGGGCGTAGACTACATCCGGGCTAGAAAGGCTAAAGTCAAACCCGATTCTTCCTACAAACTCATCTTGCGGAAAGCCAGTCACCGATTTTTTCCAGGTATCTCCTCCATCTTCTGATCTCCAGATAGTGGAACCTTTGCCATTGCCGATAAAGTCATGCGCCTGGCGGTATCGCTCCCAGCTTGCCGCTAAGAGTAGGTTTGGGTTGGTCGGATGTACCTTGATGTCAATCACTCCCGTGTTGTCATCTATGTACAGGACTTTTTTCCAAGTTTTACCACCATCTACAGTTTTGTATAGGCCTCGTTCCTTATTTTCGGAATACAATGCTCCCATGGAACCAACCCACACGATATCGGGATTTGTTGGATGAATTTGAATCTGTCCGATGTGTTGTGAGTGAAGTAAACCCATCATCTGCCAACTTTTCCCTCCATCAGTGGATTTGTATACGCCTGCACCAGCATAGGTAGACCTACTGGAGTTGTTTTCTCCTGTTCCTACCCAGAGAACGTCATTATTGGATTTGGATAGGGCCATTGCGCCGATGCCTAATGCAGCCTGGTGATCAAAAATAGGTGTAAATGACTGCCCATTATCGGTGGTTTTCCAAACCCCACCAGAAGCTGCTGCCACATAAAAGGTGTTTGGATTGGAAGCTACCTCAATATCGATGATCCTTCCAGACATATTGGTTGGACCCACATTTTTTGCTTTGAATTCAGCAAGTGGGGAGGAAGCTAGCAAGGAACGATGCTTGTTGATTGACTCTTGAAGAGCTTTCTCTGAGGTAGGAGCAATTTTTTGCGCACCTACTTTGGTGGATAGTAGCCCACCAAGTAGTAGGAGAGCAAGGGTATATTTTTTCATATTGGGTTGATATAAGTACGGCAAGTTAGGGATTCAGGAGGTAGTCAAATCGAAAATTAGATAAACTGAATAATTGACAGGGTAAAAGGTAATGGCTTGGCCTGGTTTGTTATAAAACGATAGGTATAGTAGGCTTTACCTTAACCAATCAGATTGCCTTCCTCATCCCAAACTGCTACTTTACTTCTCTCCTCTGGTTTGAGGTATATTCCAGCATATTTTTCAGGATTTGTGAGGCTGTGCTTGGAGAGCACTTCAGCAGGAACTCCGTCCCAGACGTTAGGCACATTGCCTTGATAGCCCATGTAATTCCATCCTTCTTGGGTGGAAAAATATCCGGAACAAGTAAGGTTTCGTAGCATGTTGAACCAGCGAACTCCACCTTGGTAATCCTCGCTGGCTTGATCTGGCCAAGCGACTAGGTCGATTATTGCTTGTACTTGAACAGCCTCCAAGTCATTGAAAACTTTGCCAAAAACTTCTTGGGCTTCAAAGTCCAACCACATCAGGCCACCGCGCATGGGTGTTTGTAGGTTTGGCTGATCCTTCATCATAAATTCGATAAAAGCAGGTACCCCTAAAGCAGTGGCAGCAGGA
>JAURGC010000210.1 GCA_030833985.1 Algoriphagus sp.
CGAGTAGCAGGCGGCGCCATTGCAAAACAAGTACTGGCCTCTAAAGGAATTACCTTACAAGCTTATGTCTCTCAAGTGGGAGAAATACAGCTTCAGAAATCTTACACCGAACTTAACTTGGCATTGGCTGAGGAGAATATCGTGCGCTGTCCAGACCCTGCGCTAGCCGAAGTGATGATTGCACACATTGATCAAGTTCGCAAAAACCGTGATACAATCGGAGGTGTGGTCACCTGTGTAATCAAAAATTGCCCTCCAGGATTGGGCGAACCTGTTTTTGACCGACTCCATGCCGAGCTCGGAAAAGCCATGTTGAGCATCAATGCCGTCAAAGGATTTGAATATGGAAGTGGATTTGAAGGAGTTAAACTTTTGGGATCCCAACACAACGATGCTTTTGTACAACAAGATGGAAAAATCCAAACCCTCACCAATCATTCTGGAGGCATCCAAGGAGGTATTAGCAATGGAGAAGACATCTATTTTCGAGTTGCATTCAAGCCTGTAGCCACGCTCATGCAAGATCAATCCTCTGTAAATACTGCTGGAGAAACAGTGACAGTCAGTGGCAAAGGCCGCCACGATCCCTGCGTAGTCCCTAGAGCTGTACCTATCGTTGAAGCGATGGCAGCTTTGGTGATTGCAGATTTTCTACTTCTTTCCAAAACCAACAAACTAGAATCCCTTTAACCCAAAAACTTTTGAAAAAAATAGCTCTTCATACGCAAATTATTATTGGACTAATTCTTGGACTAGGCGTCGGCTTATTGGTTGTTCAATTAGGCCTACCCGCTGAATTTGTTCTGGATTACATCAAGCCTATAGGAACTATTTTTATCAACTGCTTGAAAATGATAGCCGTGCCTTTGGTATTGGCGTCCCTCATCGTAGGAGTAGCCAACTTAGGAGATGTTGCCAAACTCGGACGAATTGGTGGTAAAACAATCGCCGCCTATTTAAGTACCACTGTGATTGCAGTTACCTTTGGACTTATCCTAGTCAATGTATTCCAGCCAGGAAAAAGCCTCCCTGCCAGTACAAGAGACAACCTGATGTCCTTGTACGACAGCAATGTCACTTCAAGAACTACTGCTGCCGAATCGCTCAAAAATCAAAGCCCTTTGCAACCGGTAGTGGATATGGTCCCAGAAAATATTTTTGCTGCTGCATCCAACAATGGAAGCATGCTTCAAGTGGTATTCTTTGCCCTATTGGTAGGAATTGCACTTCTTCAGATACCTGCCAAAAAAGGAACTCCTGTCATTGCCTTCTTTGATGGGCTCAATGATGTAATCATCAAAATAGTAGGGTTTATCATGCTTCTTGCCCCCTACGGTGTGTTTGCATTGATGGCATCCTTAATCGTTGAAATTACTGGAGAAGACCCTGATTCTGCACTCTCCCTACTTTTGGCGCTGCTAAAGTACAGTCTAGTGGTACTGGCTGGTCTCGCCTTGATGATCCTATTTGTTTACCCCCTCATTCTAAAGCTTTTCACTAAAATAAAGTACCTGGATTTTTTCAAAGCCCTACGCCCTGCACAATTACTTGCCTTTTCTACAAGCTCAAGCTCCGCCACCTTGCCTGTGACGATGAAGCAAGTCGAAGAAGAACTAGGCGTATCAGAAGAGGTGAGCAGCTTTGTCTTGCCTCTAGGAGCCACCATCAATATGGATGGAACCTGTCTTTATCAAGGTGTGGCAGCAGTTTTCATCGCACAAGCTCTCGGTCTGGATCTAAGCATATCCCAGCAACTTATGATTGTGTTAACTGCCACCTTAGCCTCAATTGGCTCTGCGGGTGTTCCAGGTGCTGGATTGATCATGCTTATTATTGTATTGGAGTCCATTGACGTCCCTGCAGCTGGATTGGCATTAATTCTAGCACCAGACCGAATTTTGGACATGTTTAGAACCGTCGTAAATGTCACTGGAGATGCCATGGTCTGCTCTGTGGTCGCTGCCTCCGAAGGAGAACTTTCGCAAGGAGCAGCTCCTGTAACAAAAAAATAATAATGGAATAGAATTGGTTGAGTAGTTTAACAAAAGCCAATATTCTTAATGCCTGTATCGATAGGGACCGCAAAAATACAAGAAAAAATAGGCTCTAACTTTCAAGAAAATGAGAGGCAAACCAAGAGCAGCCCCCAAATGAACGTTAGGACTAGTTGAAGCAGCTGATTTTCTGATCCTCCTATTGTGGTGTATAGGCACCTAAAAAGTCAACCATCCGCTCAAATTCTATATCCGTAATAGCAGGAAAGTTGGCAACCCTAAAGCTACTGGACTTTAGAGGCCCATAGCCTCCACCCAACTGCATCCCTACCTTTTCGGCAGCTTTTTTTACCCCTACAATTACCTGCTCTTCCGCAGCAATAGCCGCTACAGTCGTACTTCGTGTAGCTGAATTATCCACCAACAGCTTAAAAACTTGGGATTGAGCAACGATTTTTTCCAAATTAGCCATGCGCTGTCGCAATCGAGCATCCACCTGAGCAATGGGATCCAGGTCTTGAAGCACGCGGTAAAGCAAGTAGATGCCTAGCACGTTGGGCGTGTAATGGGTTTGGTAGTTGGCGGCATTTTCCAACATAAAGCTAAGGCTATTGTACCTTCCTCCCTCTCCTTTGCGAGCCACCTTTTCTTTCGCTTTTTTGGAAAGCAAAAGAATGCCTA
>JAURGC010000153.1 GCA_030833985.1 Algoriphagus sp.
AAGGGAAATTAAGCTTTTTATTATTTGCACCATATAGGTTAATCCCGTATATTTGCCTCACTTTTAAGAAAAACGGTTAATGTTATTCTAAAAAGGATGATTCCGTAGCTCAGCTGGTAGAGCAATACACTTTTAATGTATGGGTCCTGGGTTCGAATCCCAGCGGGATCACAAAACACTGTCAAAAATATTGGCAGTGTTTTTTTATTAAAATTAAACAAAGAAATACAAGTAGAAATTCACTTCGCTTCTCCTACCTGCCGCAGGCAGGCTTCGCGAAATACCATCGACATACAACTTGAATCCCCTATTTTCCCGAGCTTACGTATCTTCGGAAGGTAGGCTCGGGCTATTACTAGTATTTTTCGTGATTTTTCTATCCTAGTTCCCCCAACAAAAAAGCCCCGTATCAGTACGGGGCTTTTGTATTATTTCTTAGCAATGTAAGTGAGTAGGTCAATCACCTTGTTAGAGTATCCCCATTCGTTGTCGTACCAAGACACTACTTTCACAAAGGTGTTGGAAAGCTGAATCCCTGCCTCTGAATCAAAGATGGAGGTACGTGGATCTCCGATAAAGTCGTTGGATACCACTGCATCTTCGGTGTAGCCAAGTACGCCTTTCATCGTGGTCTCGGAAGCTTGCTTCATCTTGGCGCAGATCTCTGCGTAGGTGGCAGGATTTTTCAAGCGTACTGTCAAATCTACTACAGACACGTCTGGAGTAGGTACACGGAAAGCCATACCGGTGAGTTTGCCATTCAATTCAGGGATTACCTTACCCACTGCCTTCGCAGCTCCAGTAGAGGATGGGATGATGTTTTGTCCCGCACCACGTCCACCTCTCCAGTCTTTGGCAGAAGGGCTGTCCACGGTCTTTTGTGTAGCGGTAGTCGCATGTACAGTAGTCATCAAGCCTTCTTCAATGCCCCAGTTGTCATTCAATACCTTAGCTATCGGAGCAAGGCAGTTTGTAGTACACGATGCATTGGATACAAAGGTCATGTCTGAAGTGTAGGTGTGCTCGTTTACTCCCATCACAAACATCGGAGTATCGTCTTTGGAAGGAGCGGACATGATTACTTTTTTGGCTCCTGCGTCGATGTGGCCTTGAGCAGATTCTTTGGTCAAGAAAATACCGGTAGATTCAATGACGTAATCTGCACCTACTTCACCCCACTTTAAGCTTGCTGGGTTTTTCTCTGCAGTCACGCGAATGGCATTGCCATTCACCACCAAGTTTCCGTCTTTTACTTCCACAGTTCCTTTGAAGATGCCATGGGTAGAGTCGTACTTCAACATGTAGGCCATGTAGTCCACATCGATCAAATCGTTGATCGCTACTACTTGTACATCAGCTCTTTCTTGTGCTACGCGGAAAGCGAGGCGACCGATTCTACCGAATCCATTGATTCCAATTTTAATCTTGCTCATTTGTAAGTGATTTTATAATACTATTAATTTTTTTTACTTCAGATGGCTCCAGCTTTAATTCCTATAACAAGCTGAAATGCAAGCGAATTTATTACAAAAATTGGGTCTCCCCAAACTAAACTCCAGGCTTTTCCCACTATCATGCTGAATAGCGCATTTCAATCGATTTCGAAATCAAAAAAAAATCAGGTTCCTTTCCCATTTCCATAAACCTAAGAATTGCAGGCGCCTGAGTCGAGTGATTTCAAAAGTGTAAACAAAAAAACCGGGATTTTCACCCGGTTTTACCTTTAAGCCAAGGATGCAAGAAGCTGCTTGAAGGTAGCACTTGGCTGCATAGCCTGAGCACATTTGGCTTTATTTGGTCGGTAATAGCCACCGAGGTCGATGGCTTTTCCTTGAGAACTGTTGTATTCGTCTACGATCTTCGCTTCTTGGTCCAAAAGCGACTTGGACAATGCCGTAAACTTGGCTGCCAATACAGGATCCTTGGTTTGCGATGCGAGCCCCTGAGCCCAGTACAGGGCCAAGTAAAAGTGTCCACCGCGGTTGTCCAGCTTGCCGACAACGCGAGCGGGAGACTTATCTTCTTCCAGCCATCGACCGGTAGCCTGATCTAAAGTTTCGCCCAAGAGGAGAGCAGTAGGATTGTCAAAGGTTTGTCCGAGGTGCTCCAAGGAGACCGCCAAGGCCAAAAACTCACCCAAAGAGTCCCAACGAAGGTGACCCTCTTCGGTAAACTGTTCCACATGCTTGGGAGCAGATCCTCCCGCACCGGTTTCAAATAAACCTCCTCCGTTCATCAATGGAACGATGGAAAGCATTTTGGCAGAGGTACCCACTTCCAAAATTGGAAAGAGGTCAGTCAAGTAGTCCCGAAGCACGTTGCCCGTTACGGAGATGGTGTCCTTGCCTGCTACGATGCGCTCACAAGAGAATAGGGTAGCCTCTATTGGCGAAAGAATATGAATCTCTAATCCCTTAGTATCGTGCTCTGGAAGGTATTTGTTGACTTTTTGAATGAGTTGTGCATCGTGTGCGCGGGCCTTGTCCAACCAGAAGACTGCAGGAGTCTGCGACAATCTTGCCCGACTTACTGCCAACTTCACCCAGTCCTGAATGGGGGCATCTTTGGTTTGACACATTCTCCAGAGATCACCTTGTTCTACTTGGTGGGAGAAAAGGACAGTTCCTTCTGCATCGGTTACTTCTACCGTACCGGCAAATGGGATTTCGAAAGTTTTGTCGTGGGAACCGTATTCTTCTGCTTTCTGAGCCATCAGCCCCACATTGGGTACGGAGCCCATAGTGGCTGGATTAAAGGCGCCATTTTTCTTGCAAAAATCAAACACTGCCTGGTATACTCCTGCATAGCATCGGTCTGGGATGATTGCTTTGGTGTCTTGTAGTTTTCCTTCTTTGTTCCACATCTTACCCGAAGTACGGATCATTGCAGGCATGGAAGCATCAATGATCACATCACTTGGCACATGCAGGTTGGTGATACCTTTGTCTGAATTCACCATGGCTACTGCTGGACTTGTGGCATAGCAGGCATCGATGTCTTGGAGGATCTCCGCTTTTTTGTCAGCAGGAAGTTTATCCAAGTGGGCCAATAGGTCGCCAAATCCATTGTTTACGTCCACTCCGATAGCTTCCAAGGTGGCGCCGTGCTTCGTAAAAACGGGCTCAAAAAAGACCTGGACAGCGTGACCGAATAAGATAGGATCAGAAACCTTCATCATGGTTGCCTTGAGGTGTAGGGAAAACAAGACCCCCTTTGCTTTTGCATCTTCCTTAGCCTTTTTCAAAAAGTCACGGTACTTAGAAATGCTCATGGTTGCTGCATCGATGACCTCGCCTTCTTGCACTTTCAACCCTTTTTTAAGCACTTCTTGTGTACCAGATTCTCCACGCAATGTGATGGTCAACTCGCCAGCATGGGCTACAGTGACTGATTTCTCACTGCCATAAAAATCTCCAGCTGCCATGCTGTCCACATGGGAAGCGGAGCCTGCAGTCCAAGCACCCATGGAATGGGGATGCTTTCGTGCATAGTTTTTAACAGCCAAAGGGGCACGACGGTCTGAGTTGCCTTCCCGAAGGACTGGGTTTACTGCCGAACCTTTGATCTTATCGTATTTTGACTTTGCGGTCTTTTCTTCTTCTGTTTTGGGCTCCTCCAGATAGTCAGGCAAAGCATATCCTTGGCTTTGCAATTCCTTGATAGCCGCTTTGAGCTGAGGGACAGATGCTGAAATATTGGGCAGCTTTACAATGTTGGCCTCTGGAGTAGTCGCCAGGTGACCCAATTCTGCTAGGTCGTCGTTGATGCGTTGTGATTCGCTAAGATATTCTGGAAAATTAGCAAGAATGCGTCCAGAAAGTGAGATGTCTCGTGTTTCTACTTGGATGCCTGCCGTTTTGGTAAATGCTTGCACGATGGGTAGCAGCGAATAGGTGGCTAATGCAGGGGCCTCATCGGTGAGGGTGTAAAGAATTTTTGGTGTCTGGGACATGGGCTCTGAGTTTAGCTAAAAATGTGTTTAATAGGTTTTTTACCCTTTTTTTTAGAAGTACTCTTTTTAGAATTTACTTCACAAAGAGCAATGAGTGCACAAAAGTACAAAAATCAAGGCGGATTTCGATCCGTTTGTGGAAAACCTATTTTAGATAGCTAGGGATTCAATTTAAAGATATCGACATCTTTCCAAGCGGGAAATTTACTTCGGTACTCTTCTAAGGCAGTGTACTCCAGGTGGAGGATTTGAATTTGCTCTTTATCGCCTAGGTTTGCCAGTGTTTCCCCCTTAAAATCGTAAACTGCTGAATGCCCGTTGTAGGCAATCTGGTTTCCATCTATCCCCACTCGGTTGACCCCGAGGCAGTAGGAAAGATTTTCGATGGCACGGGCAGGGAGTAGGGAATCCCAGGCAGAAATACGTGCTGCAGGCCAGGAGGCTACATAAAACAAAAGGTCATAGGCCGCCTTTCCCTCTGTCCAGTGATTGCGCGACCAAACCGGGAAGCGGAGATCGTAGCAGATTTGTGGGCAGATTTTCCAGCCGTTTAGAGAGAAAATGGGAAGTTTCTCTCCAGCTGCAAAGCTAGTATCCTCATTTGCCATGCGAAAGAGATGGCGCTTATCGTAGTGCTGTGTGTTGCCGTTTGGTTCTACCCAGAGCAGCCGGTTGTAATACTTCCCTCCTTCGCAAATAATCATGCTACCTGTTAGTACGGCACCGGTTTGGGCAGCGAGTTGCTTCATCCACTTGTGGACCTGTAGGTTCATCGGCTCAGCCAAGGTGGCTGAATCCATGGAAAATCCAGTTGGAAACATTTCGGGAAGGACGATCAAGTCACATGCCTCCTTTAAAGTCCAGATCTTCTCTTCTAGTGCTGCCAGGTTGGCCGTTTTATCCTGCCAATGCAAGTTGGTCTGCACCAGGGCGATGCGGATTGCAGGGCTTTTATCCATTAGCGTAGGGGGTAAATCATCCGGTAGTCCGTGGATACCTTGCCTTTGCTCACGTCAATGAGTTTGGACTGAATCATCCGTTTTTTCAGACCTTTGAGGTAATCTACAAATAGAATTCCTTCCAGGTGGTCGTACTCATGTTGGATGACGCGGGCGGTCATGCCGCTAAACTCTTCCTCTTTCAGGTTCCAGTTTTCATCGTAGTACTCCAAGGTTAATTTTTCTGGACGAATTATTTCTGCGCGTACGTCTGGGATGCTGAGGCAGCCTTCTTCGAAGCCAAAATTATCTCCATATTCATCCAATAAGATTGGGTTGATAAATACGCGGCGAATGCCTTTTTCCTCTTCATCCTCATCCAGCATCAAGGAGCTATCGATGACGAACAAGCGTACGCTTTGGTTGATCTGGGGAGCTGCTAGACCTACGCCGTGGGCATGATCCATGGTGGCGTACATATCTTGGATCAACTGGGAAAGGTCGCTTCCTTCCGGCAGTTCTTCTGCTTCCTTTTTTAATACTGGATTGCC
>JAURGC010000159.1 GCA_030833985.1 Algoriphagus sp.
GAAAGTAGCACGTAGAGAAGCCCAAAAACTTCAAGAAGAAATGAGCGAACTCCTTGAACGCTATTTGAAGTAAAATCGCTAATTTTCGGTCTCTAATAGCCTCTTTATCAAAGTGAACCCCTTGTTTTATTGAAGGGTTTTGATTAGATTACAGTTACTTTTTAACCTTATTTTTTTATGGACTTTAAAGAAGATTTTTTACAGTTGGTATGGAAATACCAGTACTTTGACCGCAAAAATCTAACAACCACAGACGGGCAAGCCCTTGAAATCCTTCAAGCTGGTCATCCCAATTCGTTAGAAGGTCCTGATTTTCGAAATGCATCCCTAATCATTGGAGGCATCACTTTACACGGCCATGTAGAAGTGCATCGACAAGCTTCTGAATGGAGACAACACACCCACGATACCGATCCAGCCTATAATCCCGTCGTCTTGCATTTGGTTTGGGAAAATGACCGACAGGTTTATCGGCAGGACGGTACCCCAATACCGACCGTGGAGTTGAAAGGAAAGATTTACCTAAACATTTGGCGCAACTACCAGCAGCTACTCAATTTTCAAATTGACCTCCCTTGTGCGCATGCCCTTACCACAATTCCAGAAATTCTGCGCTTTTCTGCTTCCGAAAAAGCCTTAGTCGAACGCCTACATGAAAAATCTCTGGAGGTACTGGCAGCCCTGAATGACACCCAGGGGGACTGGGAAGAAACGGCCTACAGGTGGCTTTTTCGTTGCTTTGGCTACCATACCAATCGCCTACCTATGGAAGAATTGGGCCAATTGCTTCCCTACACCTTGCTCAAACGGCACCGAGAGCAACTGCAACAAGTGGAAGCCATGCTCTTAGGACAAGCAGGCTTACTTCCAGAAGATTCGGAAGACCCCTATGTACTACAACTCAAAAAAGACCATGATTTTTATCAAAAAAAATACGGATGGCCAAAAGGGCTTAACCGACAGCATTGGACTTTTTTGGGTGCACGCCCTGCCAACTTTCCTACCCTTCGGCTCGCGCAGCTAGCAACGGTATTGGTACAAGCTCCACATTTACTCTCCACAATTTTAGACGACTCTGGAGATCTTACCTCCTTTAAAAAAATATTCCAAGCGACTCCCTCTTCGTATTGGCAGCGGCATTACACTTTTGGAAAGCCCAGTAGCAAAGTCACTTCAAATGGCCTCTCAGAGCAAAGCATACAACTATTAGCAATCAATTTTGTGTTGCCCATCTGGTTTGCCTATGGCAAATTCCACGACCTAGAGGAATGGAAAGAGCGTTGCTTTTCCCTACTTCAAATCCTCCCTGCCGAGCAAAATTATGTGGTCCGAAAGTTTGTAAACCATGCTTGGAAACCGATTACTGCTTTTGACTCTCAAGGTATGCTAGAATTGTACCGGAGGTATTGCAGCACTCACAAATGCCTTTCTTGCAAAATCGGCCAAAGCCTGCTCCGAGGCCCTTCCAAATGAACCGTTGGACAAACGCCACAATTCCTGTATTTTTGCATCGATTACTTCAAAATACCCATGGACAAACCTGTCATTATCCTCGGCGCCAAAGGCATCGCCCATCCCGCGCTAGAAATTTTCAATAGCAATCACGTGATTGTATATGGATTACTAGATGAGGACAGCAGCCTTCATGGCACCGAAATCAACAACGTCCCTGTCCTCGGAGGCACCGAAGACGAGGGATTCTTGAAGTTGATCGGTAAGAAAACGGAGGCATTTGTTGCTGTAGACGACACCAAATACCGCAAATTTCTAGTGGAACTTCTTCTGGAAGATAGAAAGATGCAACCCATCAATGCCATACATGGGGGAGCTTACATTTCCACAGATGCCGAACTAGGTCATGGTAACTTTATCAATGCACAGGTGACGGTAGGAGCGGGTGCAAAGGTTGGTAGTCACTGTATCCTCCATACTGGAGCGATTATCGACCACAAAGTGACCATAGAAGACTACGTGCAGGTCGGGGCAGGATCAATCGTCAATGCCGATGTGGTCTTGGAAGAGGGCGCATTTATCGGTTCGGGCGTGACTATCGTCTCCGGCGTACGCATCGGAAAAGGTGCCCGCGTAGGAGCTGGATCAGTGGTCATTTCCTCAGTTGGAAAAAACGAGACAGTTTTTGGTAATCCGGCGGGGAAAATAAAGTAGAAGGGGGAATACGAGGGACGAAATACGAAATACGGCACTGTCCTAATGCCAAAAGTTGAACACCGAGTGCAGCATGTTGAAATGGTAAATGGTACCAGGTACTAAGTACCAAGTAGGAAATAGGATAGAAATAGACTTCGCTTCGTGAAATAGGGTTGAAATGCAAATTCCTATTTCCCGAGCTTGCTCGGATTATTTCTATCTTATTTCAACGGTATTTCCAATTCTTTCTTGATTTTTGCTTGTTAAATAAAAATCCCAATCAAAACCCAAAACACCCTGCCGAAACAGGGCTTTAGTTATGGAAAACACAAACAAACCCTACCGAATTCTGCTGTACTACTGCTACGCAGACATTTGCAATCCTGAAGAATACCGGGAGCAGCACCACCTCTTCTGTGTGGAAAACAATATTCGCGGCCGAATCATCATTTCCGATGAAGGGCTCAACGGAACAGTTTCTGGTCTAGCCTCAGACTGCGACAAGTACATGGCCTACATTCAATCGGATCCGCGCTTTGCCAAGACAGAATTCAAAATCGATACCCACGAGAGCCATGCCTTCGCAAAAATTCACGTACGCTACAAACCCGAAATCGTACATTCTTCCCTCCGACATCTTGATCCGAATGTGAAAACCGGGAAGCACCTGGAGCCGGAAGAATTTAAACAACTCAAGGATCAAGAAGATGTGGTGATCCTCGATGTGCGGTCCAACTACGAGCACGAGCTGGGGCGATTCAAAAATGCGATTACGCTAGACATCGACAACTTCCGAGATTTCCCAGAGAAGGTGAAGGAACTCGAACACCTCAAAAACAAAAAGGTACTTACCTATTGCACCGGAGGGATCAAGTGTGAAAAAGCCTCAGCATACCTGCTAGAACAGGGATTTGAAGACGTCTACCAGCTTCATGGAGGGATCATCAAGTACGGCATGGAAGCCGGTGGGGAAGACTTTGAGGGCAAATGTTATGTCTTTGACAATCGAATCGCTGTAGAAGTAAATTCAGTCAATCCGACTATCATCTCTACTTGTCATGTCTGTGGAACTGCTTCAGACCGCATGGTCAACTGTGCCAATCCAACCTGCAACGAGCACCTCGCCATCTGTGAATCCTGCGGATGGGAACTGGAAGGGACTTGTTCCACTACCTGTAAGGAAAACCCAGATAAGCGCCCTTACGATGGCACGGGGTATTACCAAAAGCAGGCAAACGGCTACAATCCCTACAAGGGTATTTACCGCAGCCCCTCCAAACAGACTACATCTCATGGAGAGCCGGCAAATTCCTGAAACGGAACTAATTCTTCATCCCGATGGGAGCGTTTACCATCTTCGCTTGAAACCCGAGCATCTGGGAACAACGATTTTTACCGTAGGGGATCCTGATCGCGTGGGCACCGTTTCGCAGCATTTAGATCAGATAGACTTTCAGCTGCAAAACCGAGAGTTTATCACGCATACGGGTTGGAAAAACGGGCATCGGGTGTCTGTAATCAGCTCTGGTATGGGCACGGATAATGTGGAAATTTTGATGACCGAACTGGATGCATTGGTCAATGTAGACCTGCAGACACGCCAAGTCAAAGAGAAAAAAACCAGTCTTCCGATTATTCGTATCGGCACTTCCGGAAGCCTGCAAGAAGACATCCCAACGGGCACCTTACTAGCCTCAGAAATCGCCATCGGTATGGACACCTTGATGGCTTATTACCCAGATCTGAGGGGGGCGCAGGACTTTGGGCAGGCTATTCAAACGGACCTGGGACTTCCTTTCAAACCCTACCAAGCCGCTGCTTCCTCCAAGTTATTAGGAATGCTAGACGCTTCCATCCCACGAGGGATTACACTTACCTGCCCTGGTTTTTATGCCCCGCAAGGAAGAAAGATACGACTAAAGCCTCGTTTTGATCAGCTCATTGAGCGCCTTGCAGCCCTTCAAATCAACGGCCGCTCTTTGACCAACTTTGAAATGGAAACGGCAGGCTACTATGCCCTCGGGGAGCTTCTCGGGCATGAAGTACTCAGCCTCAATGCCATCCTCGCCAATCGCCCTTTGAAAAAATTTGATTCAGCAGGCGAGGCAACCGTATCCAAAGCCATTCAACTTGCTTTAACTACCTTTTGTCCATGAGCCCAGAAGCGGAAGCTGTGTTTTTATGGCTGAAGGATGTTGGAAACTCGGAAAAAGCAGCATTCTTACAGGGCTTCTTTAAAACAGGACCCGGAGAATATGGGGAAGGAGATTTGTTTTTAGGAGTAACGGTTCCCCAGCAGCGAAAAATCGCCAAGGTAATTTCTAAAGATGCCACTTTGCCACAACTTTCAGAACTGATACAACACCGGTACCATGAAATGCGGTTGACAGGACTATTGGCTCTGGTCTATCAATTTGAAAAAACGAAGCCGGAAGCAGATCGGAAGTTATTGGTTGATTTCTACCTGGAGCACTTGGACTACATCAACAACTGGGATTTGGTGGACACTTCCTGTTCCCAAGTTCTGGGGTCATTCTACTGGAAAAAGGAAAAATCCCTCTTTTTCTCCCTAGCCGAGTCTACTCACCTCTGGAGTCAGCGCATTGCCATGATTAGTTCATTTTATTGGATTCGGAAAGGTGAGTTTACCGATGCCTTGGCCTTGGCAGATAAACTCAAAAACCATCCCCATGACCTGATGCACAAGGCTGTGGGCTGGATGCTGAGAGAGGTTGGAAAGCGAAATTTTGAGGTTGCTTATGAATTTTTGCTAGTCCACTACCGCACGCTACCCAGAACGGCACTGCGGTATGCCATTGAACGATTTCCGGAAGAGTTGCGACAGGACTTTCTAAAGGGCAGGGTTTGAAATTCGGATAAAAGGCCAAAATTCAAGAATAGTTATATTTTTTTAATCCTTCATTTTTTTAACCTATGGAAAATTACCTCGCAAAGGCTATTGTAGACGCCTGTTTTCACATTCATGTTAAACTTGGTCCTGGATTATTTGAATCCCTATATGAAGAAGTTTTGAATTATGAATTGTGTAAGC
>JAURGC010000148.1 GCA_030833985.1 Algoriphagus sp.
ATTTGGAAATGCCATTGGCTTTCCAATGAAGGGCATCCGCTTTATTTTCAATGTACTCTTGATCCTCGCCGTGGTGATCGGAATCCAAGCTATTGGTGTCGTATTAATGGCTGCCCTACTTATTACCCCGGGGGCAGCAGCTCGCTTTTGGACTGATCGGTTGCAGCCCTTACTTCTGCTTGCTGCTTTTTTCTCCATATTATCTGGGATATTGGGTACCTACGTTTCTTTCGTTGTGCCGCAGATGCCTACAGGACCCTGGGTGGTCGTTTTCTTATCCTTGATCGCTTTAATTTCATTTATTTTTTCGCCGAAAAGTGGAATCATAAAGCGCTTTATTGCCCGTCGAAGCTATCTCAACAAAACACACCGAGATCACCTAATGAAGGCATTATTCAAAGCGAAAGAAGTCAATAAAGGGAGGATGACCTTGGAAGAAATCTATGGGTTATACCCCTTTCACAAAAAGGAAATTGCCCATTCACTTCAGCTACTTACTAGGCAAGGACTAGTGATTCAAGATTCCCAGGGCGTTCAACTTAGCTCCCAAGGTACTTCAGATGCGATGCGGATTGTCAGACTCCATCGACTGTGGGAAGTTTATCTCAACGAGTTTATGAACATTGCTCCGGATCACGTGCACGAATCTGCCGAACAAATGGAGCACCTCCTTACACCAGAATTGGAAGCCCTGCTCGAGCAACGACTCAACTATCCTACCCTCGACCCACACCAAGAAACTATTCCACGAGAATCTCATGACATTTGACAACAATGCTTTCCTGATCATCCTTACTGGTGCTTTGATTGCTATCTCCTGTGGCTTTCTAGGAGTATTTCTTTTGCTTCGCAAAATGTCCATGACCGGTGACGCCATTTCGCATGCCGTACTTCCAGGCATAGTAATTGGTTTTTTCGTTTCCGGAAGTCAGCGTAGTTTGGAAGTAATTATCGGAGCAGGCCTGCTAGGAATCCTATCTACACTGATGATCGATGCGCTCCGCAAAAGAGCAAAGGTACAGCTTGATGCCTCAATCGGCATCACCTTCACACTCCTTTTTGCCATTGGTATCATTCTAATCAACCTTTTTGCCTACAAGGTAGACCTAGACCAGGAATGTGTGTTGTATGGGGAAATAGCCTACCTACCCATTGACCTATGGATTACTCCCAGCGGAATTAATTTGGGGCCGCGAGTCACCTGGTTGGCCGGACTCAACTTCTTCTTGGTAACTGGATTCATCTACCTATTATTTAAGGAATTATCGCTAACCAGCTTTGATGAGCACTTTAGTTCGGCCATCGGCATTCCCGCCAAAGGAGTAAATCTTGCACTGATGAGTATGGTGTCTTACACAACAGTCTCCAGTTTTGAGTCGGTTGGAGCGATTTTGGTGGTGGCATTGTTGGTGGTACCTCCGGCTACAGGCTACCTTTGGACCAAGAGTTTGATTCCCCTACTTCGCCTCACTTCAGCTTTAGGGATTTTAATTGCCATTTTGGGATACTATCTTGCGTACTGGATCGACAGTTCCATCGCAGGCATGATGGTGGCTGTAGCTGGCGCACTTTTCTTTGGAAGTGCGCTGGTCAAAGGAAAATGGACCATGAGGATCCGGGGAACTTCCAAATCTAGCCCTGCGTTTGACTCTTGAAAACACATCTATGAAAGTATATTCACTCCTTTTGTTTCTGGTCTTTCTTAGTATGAACCTCCAAGCCCAGGACCGAATCCAATGGATGAAGTTTGAGGAGGCCATTGCTGCCAATGAAAAAAATCCAAAAATGATCTTGGTAGACGTGTACACCGATTGGTGTGGCTGGTGCAAGAAAATGGATAAGGACACGTTTACTGACCCACAGGTGATTGCTCATTTTCAGAAGAATTTTTATGCTGTCAAGCTCAATGCAGAAGATACCAAGCGAAGCTTTCCATTTATGGGGAAAACCTTTACTGAAGCTGAGATGGCTGCTGCCATGCGAGTCAATTCCTATCCCAACTTTGTGGTAATCGAGCCTGGATTGCAAAATATTGCCCAGCTTCCTGGTTATCGAGAACCCGCAGCTTTCCTGGCAGGATTGGCAGATTTGATTGATAAAGCCTTTAAAAAAAATCCATGAGCTTCATACTTTCGGAGCGCGAGGACACCATTATAGCCTTAGCTACGCCTCAGGGTGTAGGTGCTATTGCCGTGATTCGCATTTCAGGCAAGGATGCCATTCGTGTATGCAACGAAGTATTTTTTGGGAAAAATCTAGAGGAGCAGCCCTCTCATACCATCCATCTGGGAACCATTCGTGATGGCGAAAAGATCATTGACGAGGTACTCGTATCCCTTTTCAAAGGACCACGCTCCTTTACCAAGGAAAATGTAGTGGAGATCTCCACACATGGCTCCTCCTACATCGTCAATCAGGTCCTGAAGCTATTTGTACGCAGAGGAATTCGCCTGGCTAAGCCGGGAGAATTTACACAGCGTGCCTTCTTAAATGGGCAATTTGACCTAGCTCAAGCAGAGGCTGTAGCCGATCTGATTCACTCCGACTCCGAGAGTAGCCATCAAGCCGCTCTTAATCAAATGCGTGGTGGCTTTAGCTCCGAGATTCAGGAGCTCCGCAACCAGCTAATTCACTTTGCTTCCATGATCGAATTGGAACTCGACTTCTCCGAAGAAGATGTAGAGTTTGTCAGCAGAGAAGGGCTTCGCCAGCTCGTGGAACGCATTCTTAGGCTCGTGGAAGAACTAATTCTAAGTTTTGACTTGGGTAATGTCATTAAGAATGGTGTGCCTACGGTGATTGCGGGCAAGCCGAATGCGGGCAAATCCACCCTACTCAATGCATTGTTCAACGAGGAAAAGGCCATTGTATCTGATATTGCGGGCACAACGCGAGATTTCATTGAAGATGAGTTGAGTTTGGGAGGCGTGATTTTTCGATTTATCGATACGGCAGGCCTCCGGGAAACTACAGACACCATAGAAGCCATTGGAGTAACCCGTACGCAGGAAAAGATGCGGACCGCCTCCTTAATTCTATATCTCTTTGACTTGAGTGATACTGACTTGGTCCAGGTGCATAGGGATTTGAATAAATTAGATAATCTAGGAGTTCCTTACCTTAAAGTGGGAAACAAACTAGATACTGCTAAATTAAATATTGTCAAGGAATTACAAGAAAAATATCCTGACATGTTGTTTATTTCGGCAGGGAATAAGGAGAACCTGGAATTACTGAAAGAACGAATTTTAGAGCTAGTAAATTTGGACAAGTTCCGTACCGGTAATACCGTCGTTACCAATGTTCGGCACTACGATAGCTTGACCAAGACCCGGGAGTCTTTGTTAGAGGTGCTAGGTGGATTGGATCAGTTGGTGACCAACGACTTTTTAGCAATGGATATTCGTCGTGCGCTGCATTACCTCGGTGAAATCACCGGGGAAGTCACCACAGACGATTTGCTGGCAAATATTTTTAGCAAGTTTTGTATCGGGAAGTAGCAACTTCAAATCAACTGTTCAGTTAGTACTAATTCTAATAGTACAGACAGTGTTTGTTTATACCGGATAAAAAATAAAAAAATGATGACCCGGTGTAATTCAAAAAAATCTTAATTCGATTGCCTAAATGTAGATAATCCTACTAATTTTAATCCTAGACGAATGATCTAGAAGTATAGCCCTCCTTGGCTCCAGGTATCCAAAAGAATTCGTGTAAATTAATTGTAACACCAGACAAAATAATCATGGAAGAATATTCAATCAGTGTTAATGGAAAAAAATTTGATGTACAGGCCTTTCCAGATATGCCCTTATTGTGGGTTTTAAGAGACCTTTTGTCCATGAAAGGAACCAAGTTTGGTTGTGGGCAGGCACTTTGCGGAGCATGTACGGTCCACTTGGACAAACAAGCAGTTAGATCCTGTAGTTTGCCTATTTCCGAGATTGGAGACGGAAAAATCACTACCATTGAAGGACTTTCTGAAATGGGAAATCACCCTTTGCAAGAGGCCTGGATTGAGCATATTGTCCCCCAATGTGGCTATTGCCAGGGAGGACAAATCATGACAGCAGCAGCACTTTTGACTACAAACCCAAAGCCTTCAGAGGAGGAAATTGAACGAGCTATGGAAGGAAACCTTTGTCGTTGCGGCACTTACAACCGGATCAAAGAAGCAATTCAAACTGCATCGAAAAAACTTTAACTCCCTATGCCATGAAGAATTTTATTCCAAATATAAAAATTAAGAACCCAGAAGACCAATCAAAAATCTTCGTTCCTTCACGTAGGGATTTTCTAAAAATCAGCTCTTTGGCAACAGGAGGATTCCTGCTTGGAGTCAATTTCCAATGTTCTGGTCCAAAAGGAGAACCCATCACTTTTGCGCCCAATGTATATATCTCAATAAATTCGAATAATGAGGTGATCTTAGTCGCCCACCGATCAGAAATGGGCACAGGAATTCGAACTTCCTTGCCAATGATACTAGCAGATGAGCTGGGTGCTGATTGGAAAAAGGTGAAAATCATCCAAGCTGAGGGGGATGAAGATAAGTATGGAAACCAAAATACGGATGGTTCTTTTTCAGTTAGGATGTTTTTTGAACCCATGCGGAAGGCAGGAGCTACAGCCCGGCAGATGTTGATCCAAGCAGCCGCAAATAAATGGGGGGTGGATTCATCGGAATGTACTACCGAAAATTCCCAGGTTTTACTTACTGGATCCAATAAGAAAGTTGATTTTGGAGATTTGGTTAAAGCCATACAAACCATGGAATTGCCTGATGCATCCACGGTCAAACTCAAAGAGCTTTCTGAGTATAAATTAATTGGGACCGATGTACCGATATACGACGCCAAGGCTATAGTTTCAGGTCAGGCTACTTTTGGGGCTGACGTGGATTTACCATCAATGCAAATTGCCGTAATCGCCAGAAGCCCGGTTGTCGGTGCCAAGATTTTATCCTACGATGATGCAGCAGCATTGACAATTCCTGGGGTGAGTCAGGTAATAAAAATAGATGGTGCCGGAATTTCATTGGGTTTTGATAAGCCTTTGGAAGGTTTGGCCGTACTAGCTTCGAATACTTGGGCTGCAAAAAAAGGACGTGATGCCTTGGTGATTGAATGGGATTTAGGTCCAAATCAAACCTATAGTTCTGCGACTCAACTTCAGAAAATGGCAAAGTCTACGCTCAAAAATGGAAAAATAAGCCGTGAGCGAGGTAACTTTAATTCCGCCAAATCTTCCGCAGTCAAGGTTCTAGATAGAACTTATCTAGCACCATACTATGCGCATGCCACCATGGAGCCACCTGCAGTGATTGCTGATTATCGAGAAGATGGAAGTGTAGAAATTTGGGCTCCAACCCAGCATCCACAATGGGCTAAAGGAGCCGTTGCAGGTGCTCTGGGATTGGAATTGCCGAAGGTTAAAGTAAACGTAACCTTGTTAGGGGGTGGATTTGGAAGAAAGTCTAAGCCTGATTTTGTGGTCGAAGCAGCTCTTTTATCCAAAGCTGCCAAAACTCCTGTTCGAGTTCAGTGGACTCGAGAGGATGATATTCAACACGACTTTTATCATTCTCATAGTGCACAAAGAATTGTGGCCACTCTGGATAGTTCCAATAAACTGACTGGCTGGAATCACCATACTGTTTTTCCTGCGATAGGTGCTACAGGGAATGCGGCCGAACTTCACCCCTCGAATATGGAATTGGAGTTGGGCTGTAGAGATTTTCCTTATGAGGTTCCTCATATCAGAATTGAAAC
>JAURGC010000022.1 GCA_030833985.1 Algoriphagus sp.
AAAACAAAATAAAGGAGGCAATTACCGGAGAAATCAAACTGTTTAAACCTACACATTATCTTGATATTTTATCCAAAAAAGGTAATAAAAACTGTCCCAGAGCATTTTTAATTGAAATTAACAAATCAAAACACTAGCAAAATTTTGCATTTTTTTTTAGTTCGGGAGATAAAAATAAAGGTAAACGACCTGCTAAAAAGGCTTAAATTTGGTCTATTCCAAAAATAGTAACGAATCCAAACCCATAAAAATTCGCTCCAAAAGTCTCCAAAGAGCTTGCTAAAAACGAGGATCTATACTCGTAAATATCAAAGTTAAAAAAATAGGATCTCTCAAAATCAATCACAAAAGTCTTTAATCAAAGCCTTTTAAAATAGCAGCAAACATCTTAAAAAGTACTGCCGCTTCGGTTATATTTGAATTTATTCCTATGAATATTTATCCATGGACATCAAAGCTAACCTCGAACAGATCAAAAAATCATTTCCAAATCCAACTTGCCAACTGATAGCAGTTAGCAAGACCAAGCCTTTGGCAGATCTACAAGCTGCCTATGCTGCAGGTATACGAGATTTTGGAGAAAATAAGGTGCAAGAGATTCAGGCCAAACAGCCAGAAATGCCCGCAGATACCCGGTGGCACATGATTGGACATTTACAAAGCAACAAAATCAAATACATCGCCCCCTTTGTGCATTTGATACATGGAGTAGATTCATTTAAATTACTAGTAGAAATCGATAAACAAGGGAAAAAAATCAATCGCCAAATCCCTGTTTTGCTACAAATTCACATCGCCACAGAAGAAAGTAAATTTGGGTTTGATCCAACAGAATTGGATGCCATGCTGAATAGCACTGAATTCACGAATTTGACTCACGTTCAAGTAAGGGGATTGATGGGGATGGCTACCTTCACAGAGAATCAAGACCAAATACGTGCTGAATTTCGGGGATTAAAACAGCTTTTTGAAGTAGTTAAAAAAAGATCCCTTCCACATTTTGTAGACTTAAAAGAGTTATCCATGGGCATGAGTGGGGATTATCAAATTGCACAAGAAGAAGGAAGCACCCTAGTTCGTATCGGATCCGCTATTTTTGGAAGTAGAAACTACCCAACACCATGAAAGGAACTCAAATTTTACAGCTTGCAGGAATTTCAGGGGCCCTTGCTGTGGGTCTAGGTGCCTTTGGGGCACATAGCTTGGAAGAACTTCTTATTCAAACTAATAGATTAGAAACTTTCCAAACAGCTGTAAATTATCATTTTTACCATACCCTAGCCTTACTAGGGATCGGGATTTTAGGTACACTAAAACCTGAATGGAAAGGACTTGGCTTTTCGGCCTGGTGTATGATACTTGGAATTTTAATTTTTTCAGGCTCCCTCTATATCCTTTGCCTCACTAGTCTTCCTTGGCTTGGTGGCATTACACCCTTGGGAGGATTGGCATTTATTCTGGGTTGGATGAACATTTTCTATTCCAATTACAAAAATCGATAGGTCTTTGAAGAGGGAACTAATTTACACGCTTTTACTTGCCTTAACCTGCTTTCGGCTTAGTGGACAGGTTTCACAAGAAGCAATTTACCAACTAGAGACAAGCTTTGGTCCTCAGCGTTTTTTTCAAGGACACCTCACTGGATTTATGCTTTACGACCTAGAATCCCAGCAAGTGATTTTTGAAAAAAATAGCCATCAATACCAAATTCCCTCCTCAACTACCAAACTCCTTACACTCTATGGCGCTCTTTTAGTCCTTGAGGACAGTACACAAACCCTTCGCTACCAATCGGCAGATGACACCTTAAAAATTTGGGGGTCAGGTGACCCGAGTTGGAGGTACAAGGACTTTTATCAACCTGATTTTCAAAAAATCATAGCAAATCACAAGGTAATCCAGTTTTCAGATGCCAACCAGATTTCGCCATCCTACGGCTACGGTTGGCAATGGGACGATTATTACTTTGCTTATGCAGCAGAGCGAAGTAGTTTACCCATTTATGGAAACCTAGTGAAGGTGGAGAAAGAGGGAAATAAGCCACAACTTTTTCCAAAGATTTTTCAAAATGAGCTTCAGCCAAGCAGTCAAGCTCTTGAAGAAGTACAACGGGATTTTCATAGCAATACTTTTTTTTATAATCCACAAACTTTCATTGGCAGAGAAAAACAGCTCCCCTTCCTCGTTAACCCATCATTAATCACCCAATTAGGTTCTGAGCTCACCGGGATTCCGTGGATTTATCGTCCCGATTCACTCCCCTCTATCCATCAAATTTGGCGTGGGTCTCCATTAACTCCTTTGCTTCAGGAGATGATGAGAGAAAGCGATAATTTTATTGCAGAGCAACTACTTTTTAGTATTTCTGACAAACTTTTTCAAGAATTAGCAACAGAAAGAGCAATAGACTACCTACTCAAGACTGCTTTATCGGATTTGCCCGACATGCCCAAATGGGTAGATGGTAGTGGTTTGAGTCGCCACAATTTAATCACACCAAGGTCCTTGGTTCGGGTGGTGGAAAAACTAGTTGAGCTACTTCCTGAAGGTGAATTGGAAAATCTTCTTGCCGTTGGTGGAAAATCAGGCACGCTAAAAAACACTTTTCAAGCTTCGACTCCCTATATTTTTGCTAAAACAGGAAGTATGACCGCCTCCTACAACTTGGCTGGATTGGTAAAAACGAAGTCCGGAAAGACATATGCCTTCGCATTTATGAATTCCAATTTCCCATTTGCAGTCTCTAGAGTAAGAAAAGAAGTTGAAAATGTAATGCTCCAAATCAGAGATCATTTTTGAAGTAGCTGTTATTTGATTAAGTTGTAAATCAATTTTAGCCTCAAAAAACACCCTAACAATGAATAAACGTAGTTTCTTGAAATCCCTGGGTCTCCTAGCTGCCACAAGCCCCATCTTAGGACTTGATTTTGCAAAAAAGAGCAAGGAATCTACGCTGTATCCTAGCTCTTTGCTTCGTGGGCAAACGGTAGGAATCATTAGCCCTTCGGCTGCTACTGCAGATCGAATGGAGTTTACTTACGCCAAAGAAGCTTTAGAAGCCCTGGGGTTAAAAGTAAAGTTGGGAACAAATTTCAAGAATCGATTTGGCCATTTGGCAGGAACAGACCAAGAACGAGCTGCAGATTTGAATAGCATGTTTGAAGATCCTGAAGTTAAAGCAATAATCTGCCTTCGAGGAGGATCTGGAGCAGCACGAATTTTACCTTTAATAGATTACGAACAAGTAAAAGCTACTCCAAAACCCTTACTTGGATATTCGGATATCACAGCACTACATTGTGCACTTCAAAGTCAAGCAGGATTGATTTCCTTCCATGGACCAAATGGATCTGGGAGTTGGAATAGTTTTAATTCCAATCAATTTCAGCAGCTTTTCTTTGAACAAAAATTACTTACCTACAAAAATGAAATCAGCAAAGGAGATGACTTGGTAGCCAAGGGAAATCGGATTCAGACGCTCAGTTCAGGCAGTGTAGAAGGGAAAATTCTAGGAGGAAATCTAACTGTATTAACAGCTTTATCTGGAACTCCTTACTACCCTGATTTTCAAGACGCTATTTTATTTATAGAAGATGTGGGGGAAGACCCTTATCGCATCGATCGAATGATGAGTACACTCCAACTAAATGGCACTTTAGAGAAAATCAAAGGGTTTGTATTTGGACAATGTTCTGACTGTAAACCAGGAGGAGGTTATGGTGCTTTCACCGTAGACCAGATTATGGACCAGTACATTATTCCTCTTGGCATCCCAGCTTATTTGGGCGCCATGATAGGACACATCCCTCGTCAATTTATAATTCCTGTTGGCGCCCGTGTTCGTTTAAATGCCAGTTTAGGTACCCTGACCTTACTTGAGAATGTATTTAAAACTAGCTAAAAGAATGTCTTCGATTTTTCAATTTCCCCTACTGCTTTTATTCTTGATTATCATGACATTTTCCATACCAACCTCTGCACAGAAAACTTCCCTGAGCTACCTTGCTTTAGGAGACAGTTATACCATTGGAGAAGGAGTAGACTTGGGTGACCGCTATCCTATGCAACTTGTACGGGAATGGAATAAAAAAGAGAAAACCCCATTCACAGCTCCCTTAATCATCGCAAAAACTGGTTGGACAGTAGATGAACTTGAAGTTGGCATTCAAAATGCAGCTACAGCAACAGAGGGGTATGACTTGGTTACCTTATTGATCGGAGTCAACAATCAATACCGAGGACGTTCTGTGGAGACATTTGCAATAGATTTTGAAAGGATGTTGGTTCGGGCCATAAGCTTTGCAAGAGGAAATAAATCGCATGTCATCGTGCTTTCCATTCCTGATTGGGGAGTGACTCCCTTTGCTACCAAAAAAGGAGTGGACCCAGATATAGTGGCAAGAGAAATAAGCAGCTACAATCAACTAAAAAAAGAGATTTGTGAAAAATACGGGATTAAATTCATTGATATCACATCCGATTACAAGATGGAAGGAGGACTTCCTGAATCCGTTGTTGCAGACGGCCTTCACCCTTCGAAACAGATATATGGAGATTGGATGCAAAAAATACTTACTGAACTGAAGCAGATTAACTTTGATTAATTCATACGGAAGATCAATTAAATGCATTCATCACTTTTTTGATTGTTTTACGCCAAATTTGACAACCCGCTCGATTAACTAAAAATTACCATGAAAATCATTTGTATAGGCCGAAATTACGCGGCTCATATTGAAGAGCTTAAGAATGAAAAGCCCGGAAAGCCGGTAGTATTTCTTAAGCCAGATACAGCTCTATTAAAAGGGGGAGCCCCTTTTTATTATCCTGACTTTTCATCCAATATCCATCATGAAATTGAATTGGTACTTAAAATCTCTAAAGAAGGAAAATACATACAACCCCAGTTTGCACATCGATACTTTGATGAAATCGGTCTAGGAATAGATTTCACAGCACGAGACCTTCAAGACCAATGCAAGGCCAAAGGCCTGCCTTGGGAAATAGCCAAAGCATTCAATGGCTCTGCTCCTATAGGTGAATTCAAACCAGTGGCCGAATTGGGAGATTTAACTTCAATCGACTTTCATCTTGAGGTCAATGGAGTACTTCAACAAAAAGGAAACACTGGATTAATGCTTTTTGATTTTGCAACACTCATCGCGTACATATCCCAATTTTTCACTCTCAAAAAGGGGGATCTCATCTATACCGGTACCCCAGCTGGAGTGGGGCCTGTGCAAGTGGGTGATCAATTGGTTGGATTTATTGGAAACGAAAAAATGTTACATGTCGAAGTTAAATAAGCGGTCCCATTTCCTTTTTGCTTTTGCATTCGCTTGTTACTCATTAAATTTTGCATTTGGCCAAGAAATTCAAAAAGGATACTTCCAATCACCCGTGAAGCCTGGGCAACGAAGTTACCTTTCTGGAAATTTTTCAGAACTTCGACCAAATCACTTTCATACCGGTTTGGACTATAAATTTGGCGGGGTAGAAGGCGAACCTATCTATGCAGCTGCTGAAGGCTGGGTTTATCGAATAAAAATTTCTTCTTTTGGCTATGGGAATGTTATTTATCTCAAGCATCCTAGTGGACACATCACACTTTATGGACACTTAAGAAACTTCAATCCCAGGCTACATGACTGGATAAAGAATAAGGTCTACGAAACCAAACAAAATGAATTGGAGCTATTCTTGGAAGAAGGTCAACTTCCCATTAAGAAAGGAGAATTGATTGCCAATGGTGGGAATACAGGCAGTTCTGGAGGTCCTCACCTACATTTTGAAATCAGGGATAGTTTGGATAGAGCACTTGATCCCTTGCTCGCTGGATTTACTGAAATTGTAGACAAAACCCCACCCACGCCCCAAAAAATCGCTATTGTCCCTCTAGAGCTCGATAGCCGCGTAAATGGAAAATTTCAACGGGTAGAACTTAGTCCTGTATTCAGCGGGGGCAATTACCGCATTCCAGAAGTAATAAAAGTTACTGGAAAAGTAGGATTAGAAATACAAAGTTACGACAAGTTGGATGGCGCAGAAAATCAAAATGGCTTTCCAAGATTCGAATTAGCTGATGATTCCGGGCACTTATTTAGCCTTCAAATTGATCAAGTGGATTTTAATTATACCCGTCATTTTCTGCTGCATACGTACCGAAATCGTTTTACCAAACTGTATTATCAAAAGGACTTAAAATTCTCATTCCTTTCTCCAAATGATCCGAATACCGGAATATTAGAGTTAGAAGAAGGAACCAAGAAAAATTTTCAGCTTAAATTAATTGATGCTTACAACAATACACGTTTGGTACAACTCAGTCTACTAGGAACAGACCTTGATTCAACCAAGTCCGATGGAGCTTCCCCAGCAAAAGCTCAGGTTAGTTACTTCAGAAACATCCTAAAAATCAAAGTTGCCCAAACTTCGAAGGGAGGACTCGCCAAATTCGAGGTGGGCAACCATAGCTACGAAATTCTTCCTGCTTACCAAGATGCGGCTAGCAGAACTTACCTTTGGGACCTTAGATTTGGAATCCCAGCGAAAATTGACCTGTGTTCAGAAATTTACATTCCAGATATTTTAGGCCACTTTCCAGTTGGTAAAGAACACCTCCATGCGATTGATAACTTACAGATACGAACGTACGAAAATAGCCTTTTAGAAGATTTGTACCTTCGTGTTACCCAATCAGGAACACCTACAGCTCCAATTCTAAACTTAGGAGAATCCACTTCTTACCTCTGGAATCCAATTGAAGCTACTTGGGAGGTCAGTGGGTTTAGTGGAAACAAATCCAAGACGCATGTCTACCTCCGTGCTGCTAACGGTTCAAGGAGTTTTGTGGGTGGGGAATGGAATGAAAATCAGATTCGATTCAAAACCAGAAATTTTGGTAGTTTTGTTTTGGCGGAAGATGTAGTCAAACCAAGCATCACTCCAATACGAGTTTCTAACCAAGGCTTGCGCTTTTCAATCAAAGACAATTTGTCTGGAATCAAAAGTTTTGAAGCCTTTGTGAATGGGGAATGGATTTGGATGCGTTACGAACACAAACAAGCTGTAATTTGGTCAGAATCGCTAAAAGGCCAAGCGCTAAAAGGTGTTGTCCTTTTAAAAGTAACTGACCAGGCAGGCAATGTAGCGGAATGGCGCGGCATCCTCAACTAAATTTGTCATCACCTTAATCACCCATACCATGACTTTAGAAATTGGCCAATTGGCACCTGATTTTGAAGCAAAGATTGAAACTGGAGCTTCCATCAAACTTTCTGACTACCGCGGAAAAAAAGTGATTCTTTATTTTTACCCTAAAGATGCCACTCCAGGATGCACTGCCCAAGCCTGTAACCTTCGAGACAATTACGAGCAATTACTCAAGGCGGGTTATGTAGTCTTTGGAGTAAGTTCGGATACCGAAAAATCGCACCAAAAATTTATTGAAAAACAAAATCTCCCCTTTTCTTTAATTGCGGATACGGAACTAACCGTACACCAAGCCTACGGAACCTGGGTAGAAAAATCCATGTATGGTCGAGCTTACATGGGGACTGCTCGTACCACCTTTGTCATCGATGAAGCTGGGAAAATCACTGAAGTCATTCAAAAAGTAGATACAAAAAATCACACAGCACAAGTGCTCAAGTAACCTATACTCATGAAAAAACATTCCCTAACTGAGCTACAAAAAATTTGCAGCCAACTACGAAGAGACGTATTGCGCATGGTTCATGCCGTGCAATCTGGACACCCTGGAGCACCCTTAGGATGTGCTGAATTTTTTGTAGCGCTCTATTTTGATCAGCTCCATCATAATCCCGATTTCAAAATGAATGGACAAGGAGAAGATCTTTTTTTCCTCTCCAACGGGCACCTATCTGCAGGTTGGTATTCTGTTTTAGCCCGAAGCGGGTATTTTCCAGTAGAGGAATTAAAAACTTTTCGCAAACTAAATTCAAGGCTACAAGGTCATCCAGCTACCCATGAAAAGTTACCAGGAATCCGCATCGCATCTGGTTCTCTGGGCCAAGGTTTATCTGTGGCGATAGGAACTGCTCAAGCCAAGAAAATAGATCAAGACAAGGGCTTGGTTTATGTACTCCTAGGCGATGGGGAATTGCAAGAAGGACAAGTTTGGGAAGCAGCGATGTATGCTGCTCATTATGGTATGGATAATGTGATTGCAACGGTTGACTATAATGGACAACAGATTGATGGTCCCACTGAAAAAATAATGGACCTAAAGAATCTTAAAGCCAAGTGGGAAGCCTTTGGATGGGAGGTCATCGAAACCAAAGAGGGCAATGATCTCACAGCTGTGATTGCAGGTTTGGAAAAAGCCAAATCGCTTACAGGAAAAGGGAAACCCATCTTGAACCTCCTTTATACCGAGATGGGCTATGGAGTAGATTTCATGGTAGGTACCCACAAATGGCACGGTTCACCTCCAAATGATGACCAGTTAGCCTTAGCTTTGGGTCAATTGGAAGAAACACTTGGCGATTATTGATTTATCCATTACAAAACACAAGAAAATGAGCTTAGACTTAAAATATACATATACCGAAAAGAAAGATACCCGCTCAGGTTTTGGCGATGGATTTTTAGAAGCAGGAAGAAGAAACCCCAATGTGGTAGGACTATGTGCCGATTTGATTGGATCCCTAAAAATGGGAGACTTTCAAAAGGAATTCCCAGATCGCTTCTTTCAAACCGGTATCGCTGAAGCCAACATGATTGGACTTGCTGCGGGAATGGCACTTGGAGGAAAAATCCCCTTTACCGGTACCTTTGCCAATTTTGCCACTGGACGTGTCTACGATCAAATTCGGCAATCCATAGCCTATTCGGATAAGAACGTAAAAATCTGTGCCTCTCACGCAGGATTGACGCTTGGAGAAGATGGAGCAACGCACCAGATTCTTGAGGACTTGGGGATGATGAAAATGCTTCCACACATGACGGTAATCAATCCATGCGACTACAACCAAACCAAAGCCGCGACAATTGCTATAGCAGAATATGAAGGGCCAGTATACCTTCGTTTTGGTCGCCCAAGCTGGCCAATTTTCACTCCTGCCAACCAAAAGTTTGAAATCGGAAAGGCTTGGAAAATGATCGATGGTAAAGACGTGACCATTTTTGCTACGGGACACCTCGTTTGGGAAGCAGTAGTGGCAGAAGCCATGCTTCGAGAAGAAGGAATTCATGCCGAGGTAATTAACATCCATACAATCAAGCCATTGGATACCGAAGCGATCTTGGAGTCGGTGTATAAAACTGGTTGCGCTGTATCTGCTGAAGAACATCAACTCAATGGAGGCCTAGGAGATAGCATAGCGCAAACCTTGATTCGTCACCACCCAGCACCCTTGGAGTATGTGGGTGTTAATGATAGCTTTGGAGAGTCAGGTACGCCAACTCAACTTCTAGAAAAATACGGTCTTAATGCAGAAAACATTGTTAAGGCTGCCAAAAGAGCACTTACAAGAAAATAATCCTGGAGGTTTTTCTTTGAACCTCCAGGATTTTGGAAAATTCGAAAATTAAAACCTTAGAGGTAAAAATACCTCTAAGGTTGACCCCATGCCCATTCGACCTACTCTTCTCTTTTATTTAGTTTTTACTTTAGGCTTATCCGCCAAAGGACAAACACCTTCTTTCTGGCTAACCGACCCCAAGTCAGGGATTCTTTTTCAAAAACAGTCCAGTACAACTGTTTCAACTGGAGAATCTACAGCAAAAATCAGTTTGTATACTGATTCCCTATACCAAATTATGGATGGCTTTGGATTTACGCTAAGCCAGGGTTCGGCTACCCATTTTTTAGAAATGTCTGATTTGGCAAGAAAAGCTGCGCTTCAAGAATTATTTGGGGATGGAGAAAACGACATACGCATCTCCTACTTGCGTTTGGCAGTAGCTGCCTCGGATCTGAATGCCTTCCCCTTTTCTTACAATGACCTAAAAGATCCAAAAGGGATAGACCCCACACTAAGCCAATTCAGTTTGAGTTACGATACACTGGATGTGCTGCCTATCCTAAAACAGATTTTGGAAATCAATCCAAAGGTGACACTGATGGCCTCCCCTTGGTCACCTCCAACTTGGATGAAAGACAACAAAGATACTCGAGGTGGATCTCTTTTGCCTGAATTTGAATCCAGCTATGCCCAGTATTTGGTTAAATACATTCAGGAAATGGACAAAAGAGGGTTTGACATTGATGCCTTGACTATCCAAAACGAACCCCTACATCCAGGCAACAATCCTTCTCTACTCATGCTACCAGAGCAGCAAGCTCGGTTTATTGGGCAACATTTAGGGCCAGCTTTTAAAAAGGAAGGGATAAAAACGAAGATTATATGCTACGATCACAATGCAGATCGACCAGACTACCCCATCACCGTTCTTAGTGACCCTTTAGCAAATAGCTATGTGGATGGCTCCGCCTTCCACCTTTATGGAGGTAAAATCGAAGCCCTTTCCGAGGTACATCGCGCATTCCCTGACAAGCATCTCTACTTCACTGAGCAGTGGGTAGGTGCTCCCGGCAACTTGGAGGAAGATATGGCCTGGCATATCAAAAACCTGATTATCGGTGCTACTAGAAACTGGGCAAAAACAGTTTTGGAATGGAACTTAAGTTCAAATCCTAAGCTAACGCCTCATACAGACCGCGGAGGCTGTGATCGTTGTTTAGGAGCTATTACCATTATCGGTAATGAAATTGTTCGAAATCCTGCTTATTACATCATTGCCCATGCCAGCAAATTGGTTGATCCAGGCTCGAGAAGAATTGGCTCATCCGAATCAATCCTGCTTCCCAATGTGTCCTTTCTTCGTCCCGATGGAAAAAAAGTATTGATCGTTCACAACGATTCCTCCAAAGAAATTTATTTTTCTATCCAAGAAAATACCACTTCTTTTCCTGCTTCACTCCCAGCAGGTGCTACAGGTACTTGGCTTTGGTAAGCCAAACTGTCAAGCATAAAAAAAGTCCCTGAAAATTGGGACTTTTTTTATGCTATACTTCCTATTGAAATCCTGCTAGTATACCCTTGAATTAAAGCACTAAGTTAAGGTTCTGCAGCATGCGCCGTGGACTTGAGACCATGTCGGCGATTGTTTAGGGGTGATTAAAGATTATCGAAAAGCTACACCTTTGGCACTACCCAACCATTGTGGTAGTGAGCCTTGATCAATTGATTGGCTTCAGTGTCTGTGAACAAGTTTTTGCTTGCATCCCAATAGACCTTTTTACCTGTTTTATAGGCAATATTACCCATCTGCGCATTGATTGCAGCTACAGAACCTGTTTGGATTCCACACTTCAATAACTTGGGATCGTTAGCAGTCATGGCCTCTACAAAATTGACAGCATGAAGATCAAGTGCTGAAGGGCCTGAAGGACGCGTATGTGGTATCTCCTCCACTTTAGGCTTACGCTGTCCATCAACAGTTTCAGTTTCTGGAATAACCTTCCAGCCTCCACGGTTGACTACCAGGGTGGCATTGTTTCCAATAAAGGCAATTCCTTCTGTAGTACCGTAATTACCTCCATCAATACCAGTTGCATGCTCCCAGAGCATATTAAAACCCTCGTACTCATACACCGTCTGTAGGGTGTCTGGAGTTTCGGAGGCATCGTCAGGATAGGCAAATTTTCCTCCTGAGGCCATTACGGATTTTGGTGCACTCACCCCCATTGCGTAAAGTGCAATGTCAATTTCATGGACTCCCCAATCGGTCATCAAGCCTCCAGCATAATCCCAGAACCAGCGGAAGTTGAAATGAAAGCGGTTGGCATTGAAGTCACGTTTCGGTGCAGGTCCAAGCCACATATCGTAATCCACCCCTGCAGGTACTGCACTATTGGCTACCACAGGTACTGGCTTCATCCAGCCTTGGTAGGCCCAGCACTTTACCAAGCGAATTTGGCCAAGCTTGCCTGACTTTACATACTGAATGGCCTGATCATACTGCGAACCAGAGCGCTGCCATTGTCCTACCTGGACAATCTTGCCGTAGCGCTCTTGTGCTTTCACCATAATTTGGCATTCTTCAATGGTATTGGCAATGGGTTTTTCAACATACACATGCTTGCCTGAGGCTACTGCATCCACCATGTTGAGGCAATGCCAATGATCTGGTGTGCCAATGATGACCACATCAATGTCCTTATTTTCAAGCATTTTTCGATAGTCTCTGTATTGCGTTGGACGTGTTCCACGTAATTTGAATACATCCTCCGTACGCTGATCAAGCACCGTTTGGTCTACATCGCAAAGAGCCACACAATTGACCTGTGGGATTTTGAGATGTGCATTCATGTTGGACCATCCCATTCCTTTACAGCCAATTAAGCCGTAGTTAATTTGGTCATTCGGTCCAATGGTGCGCGTAAATCTTCCAAAGTCAGCAGCAGTTAGAATGGAAGGCATGCTCATGCCTGCACCAATCAACATGGTATTTTGAATAAATTTTCTTCTTGAAGTCATGGGGTTACTTGTTAATGATTGATAAAATAAAAGATTAAATACGATCTATGAGATACGAAGTACGATTTGGTGAGTTAAGTCCTCCATTTTATTCAAACTCTAATTTCTGTTAATGAATTAGCGAGTACAGGTAAAGGAGTCTACTTTAATTTAGATGTCGTATTTCGTGCTTCACAAAGGTCTAACCCAAATATTTCGAAAACGCACTGGGTTACCGTGGTCTTGAAGTTTAATTGGCAAGGCATCTGCATGCGCTTTGTAATTAGGGATTCCAATGTATTCAGTTGGTCCTTTTAAAATTACGTTGTTTTGCACCAAGACCCCATTGATCAACACCGTAACAGTGGCTGGAGAAGTTAGCATGCCATTTTTATCAAAACGAGGAGCTTTGAAAATAATGTCGTAGTAGTTCCAATCACCTGGACCTCTCAATGGATTCACCAATGGTGGGTATTGTTTATAGATACTTCCAGCCTGGCCATTGGTGTAAGTTTTACTTACGTAGCTATCCAGAACTTGCACCTCATACAAGCCCATCAAAAAGAACCCTGAGTTTCCTCTTCCCTGACCTTCCCCAACAATTTCGGTAGGTGCCGACCATTCTATGTGGTATTGAGCATCCCCAAAAGCAAGTTTTGATTGAATATCTCCTGTACCCTTCTGTACAACCAATTCACCATTCTCAATTTTCCAGGCTGCAGGACTAGATCCATCTCTGGCAGAGACAAAGTTGGAAAGACTGCTCCCGTCAAACAAGACAATAGCATCCGAAGGTGCTTGATGGTTCATTGCTCCTGGAGTCACCTTAGGAGGCACTGGCGTATAAAATTCAGTAGCCTGTGGAGGCATTGGAGGTGGAGTGGTACTTTGCTGCGCAAAGCCTAGTGTTACTGAGCCTAGGCTGGCTATACCTACGGCGATGGATAAAAATTTTTGATTCATAGGGAAAGTTGGATTTGAATTGCAAACTAAAATTTTAAAGTAGTACAAAATTTTGGGTAATTGAAAACCACTGATGGATTTTTAGTGGAAATGCCCTTTACCTTTCCTACTTTTCTAAAAAAAATAAACCCTATGAAAAAATTAGTTGTCGGACTCATTTTTGGAATTCTTCTTCGTATTCCAGCTTTTGGACAAGAAGACTATTTCTTTCCCGGAGAGAAATTCAACCCCCAAATCCCTTCTCCCTCCCAATTTTTGGGTTATCCTATTGGAGATTGGCATACCCGTTACGATTTAATTATCAAATATTTCGAAAAATTAGATGCTGTCAGTGATTTGGCCTTGTTACAAACCATTGGCTACACCCACGAACATCGACCAAAGGTGATATTAACTATCGCTTCTGCTTCAAACCATGCCAATCTAGAACAGGTTCGTCAAAAACAGTTGCAACTCGCAGACCCTAGTCAACCCTTACCCGACATCAAAAGCATGCCATCCATTATCCATCAAGGGTATGGCGTGCATGGCAACGAACCTTCTTCTGCTGAAGCAGCTATGCTAACCGCCTACTGGTTACTCGCCTCCCAATCAGAGCTAGCTAGCCAACTTCGAGCCAATGCAATAGTGCACATCGACCCAACGCTAAATCCGGACGGTCGAGATCGACATAGCCTTTGGGCGAATTCCAACAAAGGATTTCCAGCTGTAGCAGATCCCTTAGATAGAGAACACAACGAAGCTTGGCCTGGAGGTCGTACCAATCATTACTGGTTTGATCTCAACCGTGATTGGTTGCCGCTAGCACATCCTGAATCAAAAGTGAAAGTTGCTTGGTACCACCAATGGTATCCCAACGTGACCACAGATTTCCACGAAATGGGTACCAATAGCACCTATTTTTTTGAACCTACAAAACCATATGGCTCTGAAAACCCAGTAGTTCCTCGTAAAAATTACGACGAAATCAACCCGAAATTTGCCCAATACTTTGCCAGATACATGGATAAAATAGGGAGCTTGTATTGGAGTAAAGAGGTGTTTGACAACAGCTACCCAGGCTATGGTTCTACCTACCCCGACATGCATGGAGGATTGGGATTAGTTTTTGAAACCGCGAGTTCCCGTGGGCATGTACAACGAAGCCAACGTGGGGACATTACCTTTGCCTTTACCATCCGCAACCATGTGGTCAATTCCCTTGCCACCATGGAGGCAGCTTTGGACAACCGAGTTTATATGCACGAGTACCTTCGCGAGTTTTTTACGAGTGCGGTGGCTGAAGGAAGCAAGGATCTAGCAAAAAATTACGTGTTTGGAGATGAAACTGATCCAAGCCGAAACCGACTTTTCTTACAGTTTCTATTGGACCACAAAATTAAGGTTTTTGAAAATACTGCGGACCTTAGTGCTGCTGGACAAACATTTAAAAAAGGATCCTCTTGGGTAGTACCTACCCAGCAACCCCAGTACAGGATGGTACGAACCATGTTTGAATACGTAACCGATTTTGCAGATTCTGTGTTCTACGATGCTTCTGCTTGGACCATGGCTGCTGCTTATGGCATGCCTTTCTCAGCTGCACCTACAGCAAAAGTTGGAACAGAATTAAAAGCAGTAGCTCTACCTTCCCATACCTTCCCTCAAGGCGATGCTTATGCATACTTGATTGACTGGAGAGATTATTACGCACCCAAACTCCTGTTTGAACTTCAGAAAGCGGGGGTTCATGTAGAAGCGCTGCACCAAAACTTCTCCTCATTAACCCAGGATGGCAAGGTGGACTTCGGTCGAGGAACGTTGATGATCCCCATGGGTTTTCAATCCCTCTCTAGGTCCGAGGTGATCCAGCTACTCCAAAATATATCTCAAAAGAATGGACAGAAGGTCTATTCCGTTCAAACCGGGCTGAATCTAAGTGGGATTGACCTAGGATCCAATAGCGTATCTGCGGTACAACATCCAAAAGTTGTCCTTGTGGTAGGTACCGGAATCAATGCAGCCGAAGCTGGAGAGATTTGGAACCTCCTGGATCATCAAATCGGTATGCCTATTACCAAGGTGAATGTGGAACAGTTTGGCAGACTCAACCTGCACGGGTACAACACGGTAATCCTTCCATCTGGAAATTATGGATCGATTTCCGAAGGTCAAGTCAATCATCTCAAAGATTGGGTAAATCGAGGAGGAACAATCATATCTATGAAGTCCGCCTCCCTTTGGCTCAACCAGAAGGGCATTACCAAGGAAGAAGCCGTAGCTTCAACAGCAGAGAAAGGGGCTGCAAGTCTTCCCTTTGCCACGCGAAACGATACCGAAGGCGCTAAGGAAGTTGGGGGAAGTATTTATCTGGCCGAACTCGACCTAACACACCCAATTGCCTATGGATATAGCCGCAAGAACCTGCCGGTATACCGCAATTCAGAAATCTTTATCAAACCATCTGCAGATAAGTACCTCACACCGATCCGCTACACTGCCAATCCACACCTGGGAGGCTATATTTCCAAGGCCAACTTAGAAAACCTGAAGCAAAGTGCCAGTGTGGTCATTTCTCCATCAGGTCAAGGACGTGTTATTCACTTCTTTGATAGCCCAAATTTTAGAGGGGCTTGGTTTGGAACCAACAAACTCTTCTTCAATGCACTCTTTCACGGCAACGCCATGGATTAGGGGTAAGGCATTAAAATCAAAAAAGCCTCAAAATCACTGATTTTGAGGCTTTTTTTTAAAAAAAAACTAAAGTTTGAATTGTACCGGTAGAGTCAACTTGGAGGCAACAGCCTTTCCTTCCTTTTTTGCTGGTGTCCAAAGACCTGATTGAGAAATCACTCGCATAGCCTCTTGGTCACATCCAGAACCTATTCCACGGAGAACTTCTACTCCTTCCACCTTACCTTCAGCCGTGACTACAAAGGTGACCACCACCATTCCTTGAACATTAGCTTCCTTGGCAGCAGTTGGGTAAGACAAAGTTTGAATCATGTAGTTGGTAAAACCAGTCATACCCCCTGGAGGTGATGCCATTTCATCTACGGTGGATTTCACGGTTTCCTGCGCCTGAACAGCAGTGGAAAGGGATAGGCCAGCTCCTAGCACAAGCGAGAAAAAGGCGATTCGAAGCATAGTGTTGATTTTCATGAGGCGTTTAATTTATTCAAAGAATAAAATTTACTTTATCATTTCAAAATAAAATGCCTTATGCGGAAGGCTTGGATACTTTTTCAAATAGATAAAATAATTCTGCTGCAATTTGATGAGAGCTTTCGCTGTACATTTTTTTCTCAAGGGGGCTATCGTCAAAGGCCTTTGGATCCTTAAATCGAAGGGGGAACCGCTTTTCTGTACCTGGAATAAACGGGCAGTTTTCGTCAGCATGATCGCAAGTCATCACTGCAGCAAAGTCCTTCGTAGCATTCATGGGATCGTCATACACCTTTGAAAAGGTCACAATTGGTTCCGAATCATCACTGAAAAGCACAAAGTAAATCGGGTTCTCCCCATCTTTTTGCACTACCTTGAACCCATCGCGTTGAATGGCCGAAACAGCTCTAGGATTAAATGCAGTCACTTCAACCCCACCTGAGTAGCAAAAAGCTTCAATCCCGTAATTGGCAGCGGCCGTTTGTGCCCAAATCTGAGCCAATTGACTTCGACGACTGTTATGGGTGCAAATAAAGTTGAGCCGTATTTCCTGTCCAGTTCTCAACTTCTCCCGAAGATATTGAGCCATCTCCTCCAAAAGATCCTTGCGCTCCGAGGTAATCGACGAAATGGGCAAAGAAGCAATGGTTTGTTGCAATGGATTGTAAAAGGTATTCTTCATTGGATTAGCAGCATCCTGAATTTGGAGTACACACGGGGCCCTGCGCAATGCTGGAAAGCCTAATTTTAGGTTTTTCCAAAGGAATACCGCATTTATCCTTGGCTAGGCAATCGGTTTGGGTAGCAGTCAACAAAAAATCACCCCCGACAAAATCCAATCCATACCGCCCAATGGTATCTCCTTGATATTCCACTTCTACCTCAAGATCCTTTAATTCCAAAACTTGTTCTGCTTTAGAAATAATGTTCAATAATTGGGAAGCACCTAAACGATGCTCGTAATCATCTGCTTGCCACAATTGAAAACTTACCTTTGATTCTTCTCGCAAGGTTCCTCCACAGTCAATGTATCGCTTAGTCACCTCTCCTACTTCCGTTACATGAAAATGGGCTGGGACTGCTTTTCCATCCGGCAATATGAAATTAACGTGTGTCAAATGCTCTAATTCATTTTTGATTGAAGCTAGTTTCATAGTTTATGGCAAATTAAAGTATGAAATCGGGTAAGTTAATTACAACACAATCCATTGGTGTTGCTCTCTGAAATCTGTTCAAAAAAAGACTGAAAATGCTGCTGCACTTCTCGCCATCGGGTAAGATCCAAACAATAATTGACCGATGCCCCTTCAATGCTACCTCGAACAAGTCCCAACTCCTTTAGTTCCCGAAGATGCTGTGAGATGGTGGCTTGTGCCAAACCCAACTCCGTTACCAAAGTGACATTGATACAGGATTGTGAGTTGGCTAGGTATTGAATAATCGCGATTCTCGCGGGATGGGCCAATGCTTTGGCCAAATCTGCCAAATCATTTTGGGCTGTTGTAAACAAAAGTGTTTTAGATTTACCCATAGTAAATCGCAATATCACGATGATATGAAGAGAAAAAACTATTTTCCTTTGAAAAAAATCTGAATTACTGATTTGGCATCTTGACGCTACGAATCAAAACCGGAGAAACGACGAAATAACCCAGTACTGGAGAATCACCTTTCACCACCCGGATAGTTGACTCCGGATTTTGAGGGGGAGGACTGAACAGTCCCCCATCACTGAATAATAAGTTGACCAACTGACTGAGGTAATCAAAAGCATCTTTATTCAATCGATACAATTCCAACCGTACCCGATCATTTTTCTGAAAAGCATACCCTAATTCCAAGCCTTCTTCAAAAACTCGCAAACCAAAAGCATCGTCAAAAAGCAGGTAATCCTCTCGCTGGTTTTTTAAGGTATCGTTTTCAAATACTCGAATACGGTAGTAATTATTCTCTGAAAAAGGAATCTTACCGTAGACTTTGATGTAGTACCCTTCGTCTCGAAAAAGTCGCTTCTCCTCAAAGTTCCAAGTGACGGAGTCCACGGTAGGTGGAGCTAACATCAGCCCTTCAGATTGAAATATTTGCCCTTTCCAACTTACATTCAATCGGTAAGATTCTCCTACCTGTGCACGTTCGGATGGATTTGGACGATACGAACGCGTGGCATTCAAGTAATTAAATGCTATTTTTCTCCCTGTAGACATTTCTTCTACAAATACTTCCGCATCAGGAATAAGTTCTTTATCCAAAGAATCGTAATAATTTTTGGACAAGGAGATTTTTACTTCATTGTATATTCCTTGATCTGTCCAATGCCCTTCAATAACTGGAATTCGATTCTCCTTCTGATCCAAATCTAAAAACACTTCCTCTTGACAGGAAGCAAATAGGAAAGCTACGACTAAGAATATCCAGTTAGTTTTCATCAGAACTCAAAGTTGTAGGTGATAGAAGGTAAAAAGGTAAACAAGTAGGTCATTACCACGCCGGGACGCGCAGAAACAATCTCCCCATCTGAGGAGCTAAAATTCACTTGATCATTGTAGATAGTTCGGAAATCATAGGAGAATGGATTTTTACGACCATAAAGGTTGTATACTCCAAAATTCCAACTGCCTTTCCACTTTCTCCCTGGATCTGGATTTTTCCAGGTTACAGATACATCCAAGCGGTGGTAATCTGGAAATCTATTTTCATTACGAAAATCCGAATAGAGTGGCATGGACTGGTTGTCCACAAGGTACGTTCCTACTGGAAAAGAAACTGCCTGCCCGGTAGAATACACAAAGGTGAAACTACTCGTCCAAGCAGGAGAAAATTGATGGTTGAGCACCAAAGAAAGGTCATGGGGTCGATCAAATCGGGGATTGTAAGCTCGGTCTCTACTTATTCCATCTATCTGTCTCCAGGCGCGAGACCAGGTATAGCCAAGCCAGCCCGTGGTCTTCCCCTTATTTTTGCGAAGCAAAAACTCCAGCCCGTAGGCCCAGCCGCGTCCACTCAACAGTTCGGTCTCCACCTTATCTGACAACAAGATACGCGCACCATTGCGCAGGTCGATCACTTGATCTAAATCCTTGTAATACCCCTCAACAGAAAGTTCCCATCGATTTTGATCAAAGTTATGGAATGCTCCTAACGAAATTTGATCCGATCGGATGGGACGGATGTACTCCCCTGCCAAAACCCAACGATCGATAGGAAGTCCAGCGGAACTGTTGGATGCAATTTGAACGTATTGAAAATTCCGATTATAGGAGATTTTGAGAGAAAATTCAGGTCGAAGTAAGTAGCGTAAAGCGATTCGAGGTTCCAATCCTTGGTAGCGTTGCATCAATTCCCCTTTCCCGTAAAACACTGAATCTGAAGGTTCCACATCTGGATTTGGAGCATTATCTGGGTATTGATATACTTTTCCTTTTCCTACTTGTGCATAGATTCCTTGCCGAAGGCCAAGTTCAGCTGTTAATTGATCAGAAAATTCCTGGGTGATTCCAATAAAGGCATTACTCAACAGCCCTTGTACACCCTGGGTTTGCCTTCGATTGATGGGATTGTTTGGTGCAGGTTTCAAATCTGTAGGAGCAAAATGATACACTTGTCCATGTATCCCCCAAAATACCGTACGTTTAGTAGTCAATATACGCGTCCAAATAGCCTTGACACCAGACTCAGAAAGGGAATTGGTCCAGTCAAAGCCATTTTCCAAATTGTCAAACTTAACTTGGTAGTTGTAACGGGAATGATATCCTTGCAAGTCAAAAAAGGAACTATCAGAATTCACTCGATTCCAATTGACTGCGGAAACCCAATTTGCCCAACCCAAAGCAAACTGCCCATCTAAACCAAGTAGATCACTACCCTGGTAGCTGCTTAGGGAGAGTTTGTCCTTACTAGATAAAGAAAACGCAGCTTTTCCGTTTAAATCGTAAAAATTAAGTTGGTTATTTTTGAGGTCTGGATCAGAAGAAAGCTTCAAAAATAAGTCTGCATAGGTACGCCTTCCACTGATGAGGAAGGTTGATTTTTCTCCTAATAAAGGCCCTTGCAAGGTAATTCGGGAGGAAATGGTACCAATTCCTCCTTCTCCTTGAAGTCGTTCTCTCTCCCCTTCGCGCAGGGTTACATCAATTAAAGCAGAGGCTCGGCCCCCAAAGCTAGCAGGCATATTGCCTTTGTATAGGTCTACTTTTTTTAGGCCATCAGGATTGAAAACCGAGAAAATTCCAAAGAAGTGGGACGCATTGTAGACAGGTGCTCCATCTACCTGCACTAAATTTTGATCCGCAGATCCCCCTCGAACAAAAAGACCTGCAGTACCTTCTCCTGCGGACTTGACCCCAGGCAATAATTGAAGGCTACGCAGTAGGTCTACTTCACCAAATAATGCAGGTAAGGATTGAAGCGCTTCAATGGACAAGGTAGACTTTCCCATCTCCATATTCTTGACTTGCTCATCTCCTTTTCGCTCCTGAATCAAAATTTCTTCTAAAGAAAAATCTTCTGCCTTCAGGTAAAATCGCTGTACTTTTTCCAAGTCACGAACTTGAATTGTTCGCACTGATTTTTCATAGCCTAGGTAGGATACAGTGATTTTTGAAGGCAATACAGGAACAGGTAGGGTAAAATTACCATCCAAATCGGAAATAGTTCCTTGCTGAGATTGACCTTCCCAATATACCGAAGCACCAACCAAAGGCTGTAGGTTAGCGGCATCCAAAATTTGACCCTGAACAGACTTATTTTCCTGAGAAAATACCTGGAAGCCAATTGATATCAGAATAAAAAAAGGGAGGAACTTAAAAAAAGACATTTACGAAGTGCATTGTGAACCACCTTAACCGAACGAAGACGAGAAATTAATGTTTGTTAATTCTTTGAATTCTTTTGTAGGGCAAGGGTTCCTTTGCCAATTTTAGCTTTCAAAGTTAGCTTTATTTCCTAATTTCAGGCCATGATTTGGGCTTACCCTGACATCAAACTCACGCTACTCCTTGCTGGGATTTTTATCCTGCTGTATATGCTCTATCTGAGTCGCTTCTGGGCTATCAACCGTAAGTTGAAAGTGGAAAAACAGCGCTTATTCACCAAGCTAATTATCCGAACCCTATATTTCATCCTCCTTCTCATTGCCTTTGCAGGTCCTTCCGTTGGTGATTCATTCAAAGAAGTGAAGGAAGAGGGGAAAGATATTTTTATTGCAGTGGACCTTTCTCAGTCCATGGTAGCTACCGATATTGCTCCTAATCGATTACGGCGAATTCAATTCGAATTAAAGGAATTGCTCAAATCCTTCCCGTCTGACCGGGTGGGACTAATTATTTTCTCCACAGAGGCTTTCCTCCAACTTCCCTTGACGTATGATCAAGCGGTCGCCAACTTGTACATAGATGGACTTTCCATTGGCTTGGTCCCTAACTTGGGTACAGACTTGAGTGCGCCGCTACGTATGGCATTAGAACGATTCCAAAACGACCAAAGTCCAGAAAAAAAATCAAGATCTGTCGTATTAATTTCTGACGGAGAGCACTTTGGGGATGATTTGGATGGGATTGCTGTGGAATTGGAGGAACAGGGCATCAAAGTCTTCTCTATTGGGATCGGTACCGACCGAGGAGGTGAAATGCCTCGTGGCAATGGGCTGGTGCTAGATCCAAAGTCCGGTAAGCCTGCGCTAACCAAATTAAATCGAGACCCCATGCAGTTTATTGCAAATGAAACAGGGGGGCAATATTTTGAAATATCAGATCAATCCCAAGAAATGGGGGAACTAATCTCTGCCATCGAAAGTTTGGAAGGCGGTATTACGAGCACCCGTAAAGTAGAAGCTAGTTCCAATATGTATTTTTATTTTCTGCTTGCTGCTTTGGCATTGGCTTTGGTAGACCTGATTTTACCGATCAAAACAATCAAAATCTGATGAACTTGAGCAAAGGAATTTTCCTAGTTTTAATAGTTCTACCCACCTCTTGGACACGGGTCAGTCGCTTGAATGATGCCATCGATGAAGCTGCGGCAAGCTATGCTGCTACTGAGTATGCACAGTCAATTAAAAACCATCGTGTGTTAGTCGATGAGTTTCAAGTTTCTTCTAATTACTTAGACTTTAACTTGGGATTGAGTTATCATTATGCTTCCCAACCTGAGGAAGCAGCGGCAAGTTTTGACAAAGCCAGCCAAAGTAGAGACAAATTTTTGGCCTCTTTTGCTTACAACCAAGGTGGGGTGGTCTTGGGAAATAAGGAGGACTACCAAGCTGCGCTAAGCAAATTTCAGTCTGCTTTGATACAAGACCCTTTGAATGAAGAAGCTAGATACAATTACGAATCGCTGGCCCGATGGTTAAAGCGAGACGAAGAACGAAAAAAACAAAAAGAAAATATTCCCGAACCTTCCGAATTTGCAAAACGTAAAAAAGCAGAAGCTGACCGGCTAGTGGAACAATTTAAGTTCCAGGAAGCGTTGACCCTCTTGGAAGCAGCATTAGCACAAGACGAAACAGTGATGGCTTACCAAGAATTTATAACCAGTTTGAAAGATGTGGTGGAAATCAATAAAAAGTAAGTTAGTATTCGGTCTTCTAGTGATTGGCTTTTGCCTTGTTGGGAAAGTTACCCTAGCACAAACAGCTAGTGATTTTTTTAATAAAGCAGCCCGCTCCTATGTAAAAACTGAGAAAGAACAAGCACTTCAAGAGGTCAAGGACGGCCTAGTCAAGTATCCTAATGATTCCAAACTAAAGGCCCTCAAAGAAAAATTGGAGCAAGAGCAGCAGCAGGATCAGCAAGAGCAGCAGCAAGAACAACAGCAGCAGAACCAACAAAATCAACAGCAACAGGATCCTACTCAAAAAGAGGGTTCCAAATCGGAGCAAAAGGACGGGGAGAAATCCAATGAGGACAAGGCGAAGGAAGGTCAGAAAGGAGAAAACCCCTCCCAACAAAGCGAGGAAGCAGGACAAAACGGGAACGATCAACTGGATGCCAACCTCGCCGATCGTCAGAAAAAAATGGAGGCCATGCGCGAAAAACTGAAAAGTATGAATCTTTCGCCCGAACAAGCTTCGCAGATTCTAGAGTCACTCAATGCAGCAGAACTCCGTTATATCCAAGACAACAAAAAGAAGGCTACACAAAGGCCAAAAAGAGGATTGCCCGATTGGTAAGATCATGGCCTTTTGAGCTAATTAACCTAAATTCAGATGTCTAAAGAAGTTTATATCCTTGCAGCAGTTCGTACTCCCCTAGGGAGCTTTGGTGGCAAATTGAGTGGGCTGACTGCCATAGATTTGGGAAGTATCGCCATCAAAGGAGCTCTAGTAAAGTCAGGTATTCCCGTTGAAGCTGTCAATGAGGTATTTATGGGCAACGTGCTCTCTGCCAATTTGGGTCAGGCTCCTGCTCGTCAAGCATCCATCAGGGCAGGCATTGGCTACCAAGTACCTTGCACCACTATCAACAAAGTTTGTGCTTCTGGTATGAAAGCGGTCATGCTCGGAGCACAGTCTATCCAATTGGGAATAAACGAGGTAGTTGTAGCTGGAGGAATGGAAAGCATGTCCAATGTCCCTTACTATATTCCGAAAGCACGCTTTGGCTACAAATACGGAAATGCTGAGTTAACTGATGGGCTTGTTCGAGATGGACTTTTTGAAGTGTATTACAAGTTCCCAATGGGTAATTGTGCAGAAAATACGGCTAAGGAGATGAAAATCAGCCGAGCTGAGCAAGATGCCTATGCCATTCAATCTTACCAACGATCGGCAGCAGCATGGGAAGCAGGCGCTTTTTCCGATGAAATCGTACCCGTAGAACTTCAGGGTAGAAAAGGGGAATCCATTTTGATTACTGAGGATGAGGAATACAAGAATGTAGTTTTTGATAAAATTCCTTCCCTCAAGCCTGCTTTTGATCCCAATGGAACGGTCACAGCAGCCAATGCGTCGACGATGAATGATGGTGCCTCTGCCTTGGTTTTGGTGAGCAAGGAAGTGGTTGAAAAATACGGGTTCAAGCCTATAGCCAAAATCAGAGGCTATGCCGATGCGGCTACCGATCCTCTTTGGTTTACCACAGCACCCGCCTTAGCTATACCCAAAGCCTTGGCGAATGCAAGGGTATCTGCTGCAGAAGTTTCCTACTACGAGATCAACGAAGCCTTTGCAGCGGTAGCCATAGCCAATCAACGAGAACTAAACCTTGAAAACGACCGCTTGAATGTTTTTGGTGGTGCCGTATCGCTAGGGCATCCTCTAGGTGCCTCAGGAGCGCGAATCATCAGCACCTTGTGCTCCGTGCTCCATAAAAAAGAAGGGGAAATTGGCGTAGCAGGCATCTGCAATGGTGGTGGTGGTGCTTCTGCGATTGTGATTGAGAAGATTTAGTGGAGATTTCACACAGAAAAGAAATCAATTAAACTTGGACTTCACCTGGTATCCTATAGAAATATCGGCATCCAATTAGTGTTTTTTGATTTTTTTTGGCTTTTGTAGTTTTTATGGAATTCGTGACAACTGAACTAGTGACCCCTGAAAATCATCCAACCCCTGCTCTTTGCGACTTTTCTAGATGAATTAATTTATACATGCTACCGCGCAGAGATGCCAAGAAAAAAATAAAACTCCCCTTAGGGCCTTTCTAGCGAAGGCAGGGATTTCCTTCCTTGCGTGAAATAAAAAAGATTGCTAGAAAAGTCGCAAGGGTGAAAAACTAAAATTAATTTCAGTTTACTTTTTATTTTTATCCAGCTCCTTCGGAAAGCCTGAAGTAAATTCCAATTGTAGGTGATCCTTTGCGGCTAACACAAATAACGCCTCTACACCTGGAAGACTTTCTGCTAGAACCTTGGCCTGCTCAGGTCCCATAGCCATAAATGAGGTAGCTAATGCATCGGCTTGCGTGGCAGAAGTAGCCAAAACGGATACAGAGACCATCGAATGGGTTACTGGAAATCCAGTTTTCGGATCTATCAAATGAGGACGACGGTTGCCCTGTTCGTCTATGTAAAACTTACGGTAATTGCCCGAACTACTCAAGGCCAAACCATTCAGCATTACCTTGGTGAGTAGGGAATTGGTCACTCCCATTTCGGCTTTAGCAGGGTCTTCAATGCCAATGGTCCAGGCTTCTCCCTTAGGATTTAATCCTTTACCCTTCATTTCCCCTCCGATTTCCACTAGGTAATTGGACACAGCAGCCTGATCCAAAACCTCAGCCAACTTGTCGATGGCATAGCCCTCTCCTAATCCTGTAATGTCAAGTTTAACTCCTGCCTGCGCTGCAACATAACTGGTATCCGTCACCTGCAATTGGGATTCAAAGCCTACCAATCCTTTCAAAATTGCTACCTTGCTACTATCCATTTGCTCCCGTTCCTCAAAAGAAAATCCCCAAGATTTGATCAACGGAAAAAGGGTGGGCTCAAAGTATCCTTGGCTTTGACCATGGTACTTTTTGCACGAATCCAACATATCCCGAAAAGTAAAGGAGGGATTTACCAAAATCCCCGTTGCATTGAAATCCGAAACCTCCGATTCTTGGATGTAGGAGTTAGAAGAAGTATTAATTAAAGCAAATACCGAATCAAACTTGAATTGATAGTCTTCTAATGTATCGCCTACCTGAATTCGGTAATAGGTTCCAAAAATCTCTCCCTCGTAATTTTTAAAGGTAACCTCTGGTTTGGATACACAAGAAGCTAAGGCTACTAGTAAAAAAAAGGAAAAAAGGCGGGCGTAAAACATGGTGTAAGTAAGTTTGAAAAATCAAATTTAGCCCATCCCAACTTAATTCAGCAAGAGATATGGACTTGAATTTGGATCTTTGTATTTTTCCAACGCAGAAATCTAACAGGACTCAACTGCTGGAACCCCACAAGTACAATTCCATGTTCAAATTTATTTTTAGTACCTTTCTTTTTGCCTTTACAACTTTTTTGACCTTTGGTCAAGATACATTACGCACCTACTATGTTGAGGATACACTCCAGGTCAAAGAAATAGTACTCCTAATCAATGGCAAAGCAAATGGTCCCGTCATGCGCTACGATTTGGACGGAAAATTGGTGGTCATTGGTCATCTCAAAAAT